>JAPUFX010000191.1 GCA_027293415.1 Candidatus Methylomirabilota bacterium | reverse complement strand
GATCCCAGAATCTGCTAGCTCGAAAAAGGGGACCGGACCATGATCAGAGTGAAACGCGTTTACGACCCCCCGAGCTCGCGGGACGGCCGACGCTTCCTGGTGGACCGGCTGTGGCCGCGTGGCGTAAAACGGGATGCGTTGTCACTGGATGAATGGCTCTAGGATGTTGGCCCCAGCGATGCCCTACGCCGCTGGTTCGCCCATAAGCCCTCCCGATGGGACACCTTCCAGCGCCGCTACGCTGCCGAACTCGACCGCCGGCCCGACGTCTGGCGGCCCCTTCTCCAGGCGGCCCGCAAACGCACCGTGACCCTGCTCTATAGCGCCCGGAATACCGAGCACAATAACGCGGTAGCGCTCAAAAGCTACCTCGAGGCTAAGCTGAAGAAGGGTTCTTAAACAAAAGGAGGTGTGGGCTCATGGCAACGACGACAGAACGCTACGACGCAATTGTGATTGGCAGCGGTCAGGCCGGGAAACCGCTCGCCTTGAGCCTCGCGCAGGCCGGTCGTAAGACAGCCATTGTTGAACGCGAGCACGTGGGCGGGACCTGCGTCAACGTCGGCTGCACCCCGACCAAGACGATGGTAGCCAGTGGCCGAGTTGCGTATCTCGCACGACGGGCAGGAGACTATGGTGTCCGCCCGAACCCCGTGCAGGTGGAAATGGCCAAGGTGCGGCAGCGAAAGCAGGCCATCGTGGAAAGCTTCCGGAATTCCGGCCAGCGGCAGCTCGAAAAAACCGAAGGCGTGAACCTGTTGTTTGGTGAGGCGAGCTTCACCGGTCCGAAGACGGTCGCGGTGCGTATGAACAATGGAGGAACCCGTCAGCTGACCGCCGATACCATCTTTATCAACACCGGTGGACGGCCATCAAGCCCCCCCGTCCCTGGGCTCGACAGTGTCCCTACCCTAGATTCCACGTCGATTATGGAGCTCGACGTGCTGCCGGCCCACCTGCTCGTGCTAGGTGGAGGCTACATCGGCCTGGAATTCGGCCAGATGTTCCGACGCTTTGGCAGCGAGGTGACGGTCGTCCAGCGGGGTAAGCAATTGCTGGCGCGGGAAGACACCGATGTGGCCGAAGAAGTCGCCAATATTCTACGTGAGGACGGTGTCGAGATACTACTCGAAACACAAACGCTGCGCGCCGAGCAGGCAGACGGCGCGATCCGTCTCACGGTGCGCACGCAGACCGGAGAACGCACGCTCAGCGGATCACACCTTTTGGTGGCAGCTGGTCGGGTGCCGAACACCGATGCACTCAACCTGAGCGCAGCCGGGGTCAAGACGGACAAAGGTGGAATTGTACAGGTGAACGAGCGGTTGGAAACGAACGTACCGGGCATCTACGCGCTGGGCGATGTCAAGGGAGGTCCGGCCTTCACGCACATCTCCTACGATGACTTTCGCATTATTCGCACGAACCTTCTCGAAGGGGGTAACACCACCACGACCGGCCGCCTGGTGCCCTACACGGTCTACATCGACCCGCAACTGGGCCGTGTGGGGCTCAGCGAGACAGAGGCGCGCGCCACTGGTCGCCCCATCCGGGTAGCCAAGATGCCCATGGCCTATGTCGCGCGCGCCCTCGAAATGGACGAGCCGCGGGGCTTCATGAAAGCCATCGTCGACGCGGACACCAATCAGATCCTGGGATACACCGCCTTAGGTATCGAAGGCGGGGAGCTGATGTCGATGGTAGAGATCGCAATGATGGGTAAAGTCCCGTATACCACGCTGCGAGACGGGATATTTGCCCACCCCACCCTGGCGGAAGCGTTGAACAATCTCTTTGCATCCGTGGACGCGTGAAGGGATAGCCAGCCAACGAGGGAATAACTAAAGAAGGGGACTGGAAAAGGGCCTCGGATCCAAGCAGGTCAGGTGCCGCAACACTTCTTGTATTTTCTCCCGCTCCCGCAGGGGCAAGGCTCGTTTCGACCAATCTTGCCGCCAGCCTTGACAGCAGCCACGGGGGCCGGAAAAGGCTTAAGGGACTGCTTAGGGGCAGGACGGAGCGGTTCCTTGCGGGCCGGGGGCGTGCTTTGGCCGTCTCCTAAGAGGACCGCCTCTGCCTCGGAGGGGATCTCGGCCGTGAGCTCCCTGGCGCTCACCTGTAACCGGAATAGATACTGAACCGTCTGCCCCTTGACCCGATCGATCGTGGCATCAAAAAGTTCGAATCCTTCTCGCTTATACTCCACCAATGGATCCCGCTGACCGTAACCCCGCAGGCCGATGCCTTCCTTCAGATGATCCATACCTAGAAGATGGTCCTTCCACTGCGTATCCAGAACTTGGAGCATGATCATCCGCTCCAGGTACCGGAGCATTTCCGCCCCAAGCTCCTGTTCCCTCTTGTCATATGTCGCACGGACCTTATCCGATAGGTCCCCCACCAACTTGCCGAACGTGAGCTCCGGGAGGTCATCAGCCGGGACCGCAAACTCTACCCCGAATTGTCGGTACATCGCCTCGGACAGTCCTGCGAGATTCCAGTCCTCGGGGTAGGAATCCTCGTGGGCATACAGACCCACCATGGACTCCAGGACCTCGTCGGCCATCTCTAGCATCGCCTCCTTGAGATTTTCCCCCTCCAGGATCTTCCTTCGTTCGCCATAGATGATCTGGCGCTGGCGGCTCATGACATCATCGTATTCGAGGAGGTGCTTGCGGATTTCAAAGTTGTGCGCCTCCACCCGCTTCTGGGCTGTCTCGATGGCCTTGGTAACCATGCCATGCTCTATGACCTCTCCCTCCTGCATACCTAGCTTTCCCATGATCCGTTGGAGTTTTTCGCCCCCAAAGATTCGCAAAAGATCATCTTCCAGGGAAAGATAAAAACGGGAAGAACCCGGGTCACCTTGCCGGCCTGACCGGCCTCGAAGCTGGTTATCGATCCGCCGTGCCTCATGTCGTTCGGTGCTCAGAATGTGGAGCCCCCCTAACTGTACCACGCGTTCGTGTTCGGCGTTGCAGAGGGGACGAACTTTGGCCAGGCACCTGGCATACGCCTCAGGGTCGATGGCGGTATCCAAGAGCCCGTACTGCTGCATTCGCTTGGCCTCCTCCAGTGCCGTCCTCAGCTCCTGGGGATCCACGTCTTCTGGGATCTCCTCGCGCCCGATCACATCCTTGGCAAGGGAGTGGGGATGGCCGCCCAACAGGATGTCTGTTCCCCGGCCGGCCATGTTGGTCGCGATGGTCACCGCCTTGTATCGACCGGCCTGCGCAACGATCTCCGCCTCTCGCTCGTGGTACTTGGCATTCAAGACCTGGTGCGGCACGCCCCGCCGCTTCAAGAGGGCCGAGAACTTTTCTGACTTTTCAACAGAGGTGGTTCCCACCAAGACCGGCTGGCCTTTCTCGCACAACTCAGCGATCTCATCGACGACGGCCTCATACTTTTCTCGTTCGGTCCCATAGATCATGTCGGGGTAATTCGTCCGCAGGAGAAACCTGTTAGGGGGGATGACCACCACATCCAGGTCATAGATCTCGGCAAACTCGGCCGCCTCGGTGTCGGCGGTTCCCGTCATTCCGGCTAATTTGTCGTACATACGGAAATAGTTCTGGAAGGTGATCGTAGCCAGGGTCTGATTCTCCCGCTCGATCTTGACCTTCTCTTTGGCCTCGACCGCCTGGTGAAGCCCATCGGACCACCGCCGACCCGGCATCAGGCGACCGGTGAACTCGTCGACGATGATCACCTGACCATCCTTGACCATGTAGTCTACGTCCCGCTGGAACAGGCTGTGCGCTTTCAGGGCCTGCTGCAAGTGGTGGAGGGTGTCAATGTTGCTGGGGTCGTACAGGTTGGAAACTCCCAACATACGCTCGACCTTGGCCACCCCTTCCTCGGTGACGGTGACCGTCTTGGCCTTCTCGTCAACAATGTAATCTCCCTCCCGGGCCGCCTCGATCTCTGCCAGCTTCCCCTCGGTAATGGTCGCAGCCCGCTTGAGGCGGGGAATGACCCGGTCGATCTGGTAATAGAGGTCGGTCGACTCTTCAGTCGGGCCAGAGATGATCAAGGGAGTCCGGGCCTCGTCAATCAGAATTGAATCCACCTCGTCCACGATGGCGTAATGCAGCACCCGCTGGGCCATATCCTCCACGGAAAACTTCATGTTGTCCCGAAGGTAGTCAAAGCCGAACTCATTATTGGTCCCATACATGATGTCCGCCGCATACGCCTGCCGCCGGTCCGTATCATTCATATCGTGCTGGATTAGACCAACGCTCAGGCCCAGCAACTGATAGATCCCGCCCATCCACTGGCTATCGCGTTTTGCCAGGTAATCGTTTACCGTGACGATATGGACACCGCGACCCTGCAACGCATTCAGGTAGGCCGGCAGGGTCGACACGAGGGTCTTTCCCTCGCCGGTGGCCATTTCGGCGATCTTCCCTTGGTGAAGCACAGCCCCACCGACGAGCTGGACGTCGAAATGGCGCATGTTCAGAACACGACGGGCCGCCTCCCGGACGGTCGCAAACGCCTCGGGGAGAATCTCGTCAAGTGTCGCCCCCCGCTCGAGCCTTTCCTTGAACTCGGCGGTCTTGGCCCGAAGCGCCGCGTCCGAAAGCTGCTTAAGGTCCGGTTCCAGCTCATTGACACGAACCACGAGAGGCTCGAGTCGTCTCAGCTCCCGCTCGTTCTTGGACGGGATGACCTTACTGATCACTGTGTTCCAGAGTGCCATACCTTTTCCTTCCATACAGCTAGACTATCTTTAAGCTAACACACTACATCTACCTCATCAACTCCCAAGGGACCGGGCAAAAAAAACCCCCCGAAACTCTCGGGGGGAATTCTTCCGCAATCTGCGGCGGTGCGTGCGCTTAACTCCCGCGAATCGCGCTCTGCCGCCGCTTATCATCGATAATGTAGTTCAGCGGGTTCACCGGGTTGTCTTTGACAAGGACCTCGTAGTGGACGTGCGAGCCCGTGCTGTAGCCGGTGTTCCCCACGAGGGCAATCACCCTCCCCCGCTTCACGCGGTCGCCCTTCTTAACTTTATTCTTCTTATTGTGGCCGTAAAATGTCTTGAAGCCGAAGCCATGAGTGATAACGATGGCCCGTCCGTACCCCGCCAGGCGTCCCGAATATGTAACCACCCCGTCGGCCGAGGCGATGATCGGCGTCCCCATCTGAGCGGCAACGTCGATGCCGGTATGTCGCTGGCGCCGACCCGTGAATGGAGACTTGCGGGGACCGAACCGGGAGCTGACATAGCCTCGCGTCGGCCAGATGGAGGGGGTCGCGGCCAACCGGTCCTTCTGCTCCGTGAGATAGTCGGTGAGACTCTTGAGGCTCTCGGCCCGGAGGGCAACCTCGCGCTCCATCCGCAGCAGGTCCTGATACAGCTGGTCCACGAGCAGTGCTTGCTGCTCGGCCATTTTCCCCTCGCGGATGGCCTCCTCGACCTTTAGGTTCCCGCCTCCGACTGCGGCCCCGTCTTCACCCTCTGCCTCCTCTATCCCCGCCAGCTGACGGATCTGGTGGTCAAAGGCCCGCAGCTGCTTCAGCTCTTCCTGCACCAACGTGAGCTTCTGACTCACGACCCGCTGTGTCTCGACGGTTTTGCGCAGCTGCTGCAGCTCGCTTTCCTTGACCTGGACAGTCAAGTACTGCACCACGACATAGGCGATGGCCAAGATGGCAAGGCCTCCACACAGGAGAATCGCCTGCAATCCGCGATGGCTGAGATGTATCTTTCGGGTTCGGGAAGGGGGATCGCCTAGGATCAGGATGCTATATCGCCGCTGCGCCATCGTTTACCTCCAGTCGCGGGAACCTTAAGACGGCTCCAGGGCAGCTAGCTGCGTACTCCTTGAGATCCTCAGTCTGAGACTCTCACTCGCTCCCGATCAAAGTGTGCAAGGTTGATGCCGAATGTTGGCAATTCGAAAGGATGGGCTGTCTTAGGGACCGGGAAAGAAACAAGATTTCAAAGCAAGCTACATGACACTCAAAAAGGTGTCAATAAGTTTCTGTATTTCTAGATTTGTGTTAGGAAGTTACATACAATACATTAAGTGTTACATGAAGTTAATATTGGACTTTTGGCGGGTATTACTCGTCAATCAGGATAACCGTATAGCCATGGGTAGCTACCTCGAGCGCAACACGCTTCGCCCCCTCCCGGTTGTCAAAGTTTCCCACCCGGACCCGATAATATGTCTGTCCGTCTACGTTGATTTTGCTGATGTAGGCCTCGGAAGTGACCGCATCGAGACGGGTTTTCAGCGTGACCGCATTCTGTTCTGCCAAAAACGATCCCACTTGAATCGTATAGGCCTTCGGACCTGTAACGAGGCGCGTGCCGGGAACCTGGAGAGGCCAGACACTGACCCAGGCAAGCCCCTGCTTCACCATGCCGAGGGCTCGTGCCGCCGCGTACGAGAGGTCGATAATTCGACCCACCACAAAGGGCCCCCGATCGTTCACCCGAACCCGGATCGACCGGCCGTTCTCCAGGTTCGTGACCTGCACCCACGAGCCGAGCGGAAGCGTTCGATGCGCGGCGCTGATCTCGTGCATATCGAAGACTTCCCCACTCGCCGTTGGGCGCCCATGAAACTTGGGTCCATACCAGGAGGCAACCCCCACCTGTGCCCCGGGATGTTGTGGCCGGACAGGAGGGCCGGCACAAGCCGCTACGAAGATAACGACAAGCAGGCCCCATGCTCGGCCGAGAAGGACGAGCCTCCAAAGAGGAGAACTGCTCCAATGTCTCAATACGTTATCCTCCCACAATCCAAATTGCTTCCACTGTACTGGCCCTCCCCTTGCGTGTCAAGGCGACGAGGCAGCATGCGTTTCGCCCTGCGTGCTTTGCAAGCAGCGTATACGTCTTTTTTACTTATCAGCTATGACACCGACTAGAGTTTCCTCTGCTCGTTGCATGTGTTGAACTCTACACAGTGAAAAAACTGTCACGTGGAGACTTGATGCGATGAAAAAGTTGCACCCCTGGACGGGATACCATACGGTTTAATCGGCCCAGCCTCCGGAAGGAGTATACCCCCAAATCCTCCAATGTCCGATCCTCCCAAAAAACGAAATCGCCCCCACGTGAGTGGCCCCCCCTTGCGCGTCAAGGCGAGCGTCACTAATGTGGGTTATACTTTGCAAAGGCTACGCCGCAGGGATATTTTCGCATTTAACTATTCCTCCTCCTCCAGCGTCTAAACGGTGAAGGGGGAGGTGATGAGGTCGATCGGAGGTTAAGCGAGGTGAAAGAGGCGGATCTTGCCCTGATTACGCGACTCCAACAGGGTGACCAGTCAGCCTTTGACACCCTGGTCCGCCAGCACCAAAAGGCCCTTTTCCGGTTGGCCTACCGGATGACACGGAATGCAGACGATGCGAAGGATATTTCCCAAGAAGCCTTTCTCCGTGCCTACCGGGGACTCGAGGCCTTCGATGGACGCTCCAGTCTCTCGACGTGGCTCTATCGGATTACGGTGAACCTGTGCTTGAGCCACCTGAAACAACATCGTGCCGCGGGCGAGGGAGCAATGCCCGAGAACTACGCTGACCCCTCCGCCCGACCCCTGGAGGATTTACAGGAGCGGGAGCGACTTCGGGCTCTTAGCGAGGCCGTCGCGGCCTTGCCGCCGCAACAGCAGGCGACCCTACTGCTCCGCGTACATCATGGCCTCCCATACCGGGAGATTGCTGAAATCATGGAGAGCCCCGAAGGGACAGTGCGAGTAAACTACTTTCACGCGGTGGCGAAGCTGAGAACTCAACTTAAAGATCTTCGAGACGATGTGTGAGGGCGATGATGGAATGTGACGCCTGCCGAAGCAAGCTTCTTGAGTATCTGGACGGGGATCTGACCGGACCGGCGCAAGGTGAACTCGAAGTCCATCTCACCCAGTGTCCTGGATGCCGAGAAGAGCTGCAGGGTCTTCAGGACACACTGTCCCTCATTGCGAGGATGCCAGCACCCGAGCCTCCTGAGGCATTCTGGCAGCAATATCTCCGGGAACTCCGGCAGAGAGTGGCGGCACCATCGTGGCCGGCCCGACTCCAGCAGTGGCTAGCAGGCTTCACGCGTCGACCAATTCCGGCCCTGGCGGTGGGGATCGCTCTGATGCTCGTGGCCTTCCTCACCTGGAACACCCTCATCGTACAACCGCCGGCACCGCCGGTCGCGTCTCTGGATTTGACCGAACAACTGGCGTTGAGCCAAGACCTTGACCTGCTTCAAGAGATGGATTTGCTCGAATCGCTCGAACTGCTCGAAGACTGGGACGTGATTGAGTCGAGGGACATCCCGGATCGCCAAAGGGCGGCCTGAGATGCCTCGGGTGTGGAAGGTACTGCTCCTTCTGGGATTGATGGCAGCGTGCACGGGGGAGGTCAGTTGGGGCGAACCAGTGAGACCGACTTCCAAGGAGGAGCAACGGGAAGAAGATGAGATGCTCGAGGACCTCGAGATCGTGAAGGAGTTGGAGATGCTTCAAACGTTCCAGATACTTCAAGAAATGGAGATCCTGGGAGAGCTGGAATCCTTCCAGCCGTCGCAGCCCGAGCAAGGGGAGGGGACTCAATGAGACGAATCATAGTATCGCTGCTGAGCTGCGTGCTCCTCTTGCCAGCCGTGATATCTAGCTGGGCCCAGGACCGCCAACCCCGGGGACCATATCCTCAGTCCTTCGCCCAATCGCAGGCCGCCTCGCCAAAGGGATCCCGAAAGGAAGAGCTTCGACGGTGGTGGCAAAGTCTTTCTCCCGAGGAACAGCAACGACTGAGAAATCTTCGCGAGCAATGGCAGACCCTCTCCCCAAAGCAGAAGCAAGCCATGCGAAAGCGCCTGGAAGCCTTCCGACGGCTTTCGCCACAGGAACAGAAGCGGCTCCGTCAAAACCTCCGGCGGTGGCAGCAACTGACTCCGAAGGAGCGGAAGCGTCTCCGAAAGCGACACCACCGTTGGCAGGAGCTTCCCCCGGAAAAGCGCCAAGCCTTGCGGGAACGCTACCGCAAGTTCCGTAATCTTCCTCCCGAGAAGCGCGAGCGCATGCGCGAGCGCTGGAAGCAGTTCCAGCAGCTCCCTCCCGAAGAACGCCAGCGTCTACGCCGCGAATGGAAAGAGCGGCGGCGAAAGTTCCAACAGCTGCCTCCCGAGGAGCGCCAGCGCCTTCGGCGAGAGTGGCAAGAGCGGCGGCACCGCCTCGAGCAGCTCCCCCCCGAAGAGCGTCAGCGCCTTCGGCGAGAGCGAAAGAAAGGGTACCTTCACGGGCCCGGGCGCGACCGGCACATGACTCCTCAAGGCCAAGTACACACTTTTCCTCGACGGCCGCAGTCCTCACGCGCTCGCTAACGCACCGTGAAGATCATCCGCGACCGATCTCATCTCCTTGCACTGCCGCCACTGATTTCTCTCTCCCTCCTTTCCCTCCGCGCTCGATTGAAAGAGGCTTCTTTGCGGCCGGCCGCCTTGGCGCTATACTTGCAATAATGCGGCGCCAGGCGATTGGGAAACGCATGTGGCGGTTTGAGTCTCGCGCGCCGCAAGACCTGAATAGATAGACCCTCCATCGAGAACAATATATGGTCTCTGAAATCGTAGAGGTTAGTGGACACATTATCGATTCATTGATCCTCCCGAAGATTCTCGACGAGATTATCGATCTCGACGGGAACTTCGAGATTCTCGAGATTGCCATCGGCAAGCGCAAGACTGATCCCTCGACAACCCGCCTGAGGGTCAGTGCAGCCTCAGAGCAAAAGCTCCAGGTCATCCTGAAACGCCTCGCCCGGTTGGGAGCCACCCCGCTCACCCTCCGGGAGGTCGAGCTGGTCCGCACACGCCAAGACGGGGTTTTCCCTTCCCAGTTTTACTCCACGACCAATTTGCCTACCTTCGTCCGGTATCAGGAGCGCTGGCGACCGGTACAGAACATCGAAATGGACTGTGGCATTGTGATCGATCCCCATACTTCTCGCGCCTCCTGTGTGCCCATGGTCCACGTCAAGAAAGGGGATCATGTGGTCTGTGGCACAGCCGGCGTCCGGGTCACCCCACTCGAGCGGTCCCGGCACAAGGATGTGTTTCAATTCATGGGAAGTGCCGTTTCCTCAGAAAAGCCGAAGGCTCTCCTCATCGAAGGGGTGGCCAGGGCGATGCGGTCCACAAGGCGCGCGGGGCAAAAGATCCTTGTTGTCGGAGGACCAGCAATCGTGCATACCGGGGGCGGCCCGTACCTGGAGAGACTCATTGAGGCCAAGTACGTCGATGTGCTCTTTGGTGGAAACGGTCTGGCGACCCATGACATCGAATCGGCGCTCTATGGCACGTCGCTCGGCACCTCACTCGATCGAAAGGCCGCCGCCCGGGATGCCCACGAACACCATATGCGGGCCATCAACACCATACGCGCCTGTGGAGGCATCCGCCAGGCGGTGCGTCAGGGCGTCCTGACCAAGGGCATCATGCATGCGTGCGTCAGGCACCGCATACCGTTCGTCCTGGCCGGGTCCATCAGAGACGATGGCCCCCTCCCCGATGTCATCACCGATGTGATGACAGCCCAGGACGAAATGCGCCACCACCTGAAAGGGGTTGGCCTAGCCCTTATGATCGCCTCCACCCTTCATGCGATCGCTACGGGGAACCTCCTTCGGGCAACGGTCAAGACCATCTGCATAGACATCAATCCGGCAGTCGTGACCAAGCTTGCGGATCGAGGAACCTTTCAAGGAATTGGCATCGTATCTGATGCGGCCTCTTTCCTGCGAGAACTCTGCCATGATCTCAAACTACCCCGACGGTAAGCCCGCGATGTCCCTCCCATCGCTGGCTCTCCTGATGTGTCGCCCCAGCCATTACACCGTCGCGTACGAGATCAATCCCTGGATGAAAGTCACCAGACAGGTACACCAGCCGGTGGCCGCGCGACAATGGCAAGCCCTGTACGACCTGCTGACCCGAGCTCTTCGCGTACCTGTCCGGCTCCTCAGGCCCGTCAAGGGCTTACCAGACCTGGTCTTCACGGCGAATGCGGGCCTTCTCGCCGGAAAGGCATTCATTCGCACGAACTTCCGCCATCCCGAACGCCAAGGAGAAGAGGTGATTTTCGAGCGATACTTTCGGCGGCGAGGCTATCGAGTGGTCACACTCCCTCGACAGTTCAACTTCGAAGGTGAAGGCGATGCATTATGGGTAGGCGACACGTTGTTCCTTGGCTTTCGCTTCCGCACCGATGCCACAGTTCACGAGCACCTATCAAAGATCCTGCATCGTCGCATCCTGCCGCTCGAGCTCGTCGACAAGCGCTTCTACCATCTCGATACCTGCTTCTGTCCACTCGACGCGACGTCGGTTCTCTGGTATCCCGGGGCGTTTGACCGTTACGGTTGGAAGGCGATCGAGACCCATGTCCCAGATCCGGTGCCTGTTTCCACGGCCGATGCCCTCAGATTCTGTTGCAATGCCCTTGTGATCGATCGCGCGGTGATCCTCCACGGCGGCGTGTCGAAGCCACTGCGCAAGGAGCTCGAACGGCGGGGCTTTGACCTCTACGAGCTGAACCTTTCCGAATTTCTCAAAGCGGGGGGATCGGCGAAATGCCTCGTCCTTCGGATGACTCGCTAAGTGTGCCGGGCGACCAAGGGAATCGCCATTGGCAGCAAAAACTCTTGTGGTGTTAAAAGGCCACTCGGCAATTATCCGTTGGCCAATCGGTAGATCACCTGGGGGATGATGAGGGTGGCCAGGTCGGTCCGTGAGCCTCCTCCTAACACGGTGAGCAGCCTGCCGCCGGAGGCCTCCCGGGCCGCTGCAACCATAAAATCGGCGAGTCCCACGAAGGCCCGAAGGGAGAGCCCCATATCTCCGTAGTCCCCCTGGTGCCCGTCGAAGCCGAAGTACCAGATGGTGAGGTCCGGACGAAACGCACGGACCCTCGAGGCAAAGGCGGCCTCCGCGATCTTCAGATACGATTCGTCTGGGTCACGACTCCCCCAGGGGACGGGAACATCCACTTTGGTGCCGTCTGGAGAAACATAATTCATCCCGCAGATGCAGACGTGCAGGACATCGGGGTCCCCCTGGAAAATATCTCTTGTCCCATCGCCATGGTGGGCATCGGTATCCAGGATGGCAAACCGGTGAGTTCCATAGCTTTTCCGGAGGTGGTCAACGGCAATGGCCACATCGTTGAAGCAGCAGTATCCGCCGAAAAAGTTCCGTCCGGCATGGTGCCCCCCAGCTCCGATGAAGGCAAAGGCCCGATCGACTTCCCCAAGGCAAATCTTCTGCGCCGCCTCCACCACGCCTCCCACGGAGGCCCTGGCGGTGCTTCAGAGAGGGTCCGCCTCCACTTCCGGGATCAAATCGGGGGTGTGGACCTGAAGAATGAGCGAGTCAGGAACCTCGGGACAGCGGTAGAGGCGGAACCGGTCATCCCGCAAAAGGTCATCGAGCGCAGCGGGGAAATCGGCCAACCGGCGACCGACGGTCAGGTAGCTCCGCCGGCTGAAGCTTTCATGATAAAGTATGCCCACCTTAGGTCTGTTCATGGTTTAGGGTTCATGTCTCAGGGTTACGGGATTAAAGCGTACCCATAGGTCCGTTCATGGTTTACGGTTCATGGTTTACAGACGGCCGGATTTTTCTCCTTCAACTATGAACCATGAACTCTGAACCAACACTGGGGTCTACCAGGGGAATCCCTGGAAGTCAAGAATTTCCGCCGTCTCTCTCTCGCAGATGGAACGACGGTATGGCGAGCTTAGTTGTGTTTCTATTGCGTGGACTTGTACGGTGAGAACAGACCTTGACAAAATTACACGTAAAGGTATGCAAAAGGCAAAGGACCATGAGGAATAAATGGTAAAATCTTCAGCATGGCACTGAAATGTGATAACCATACGGGGGGATCAATGAGCAAACAACAGACGGAAATGCTCGTGCAACGCTTAGACCGCTTGGAGCGGGAAACCCGTCTCTTGAAGAGGACCGGAGTTGCAGCCCTGGCTGCGATCGCCGCCGTGATGCTGATGGGGCAGGTTCTCCCGAGTAAGGTGGCAAAGCTGGTCGAGGCAGAAAGGTTCCTCGTCCGGGATACGGCCGGGAACCCTCGCGCTTGGCTCGGTTTCTTGCCAGACGGCTCACCGGGCCTAAACCTCATCGATAAGGATGGCAATATCCGCATGACGGTGGGGATGACGCCGCAGGATACCCCAAGCCTAAACTTATACGACAAGGCTCAAAGAAACCGTGCAGTGCTGGCAACAATACGCGACGGCTCGCCTGCCCTTGTCTTATTCAACAAGGCAGGCGAACACCAAGTCTTGCTAGGCAGTGAGTTTCCTCTGGGTGGGGCCCAGGCTCGACCTGCGTCTTCGCTACTATTCTTTGACAAGGACGGGAAGATCCGCACGAGTCTAATCGTGGAGAGCACAGGTGTAGCAGGCCTGCGCATACACGATGAAAACAGCAAGGTCCGTACAGCTCTGACTGTAACGCACGACGGCTCAGCAATCCTCGGCTTTTTGGACAAGGACGGGAAGGTCACCTGGAAGGCACCATAGAGAAAGGAGGAGGTGATGAACGAGAAGGTCGAAACACTGGAGCCGAAAAATCGGGTATTGGGGCGGAGGGGCCTTTTGGAGCTGCTTGGAATCGCCGCCGCCAGACTGACGACCGTCCGCAGGTCCGTCCCTGCGATTCCCAGCCGAGAGCATATACATATCGATCTACAGCAACATGAGGCCCTCCGTCGGCTCGCCTCCGAACGCCAGACCACAGTCAGCGCCCTTGTCGGGACCGCCATCCAAGATTGGCTGGCACGGGAAACCAAGCAACCAAAGCGCAAGACCCCAACGAGGGAAGCACCACGGCGGACGTCGCCACGACAACGAAAAGAAACGAAGAAAGAACGAAGCAAAGTTGACAAACCCGCTGCGACGGCCGGATCGGGTGAAACGCAAGCGTAGTGAGTCCCGGTCGCGCAGCATCATCCCGCCTGCCGTATAACCGGCCGTCCCTCCTCCGAGGACAATCCTGCCAGTAATCTGTCACTTGAAGGTTCAGAGCGGTCTATAACCACTTGAAAATAAAACACTTATTAGTTGGCACACCTCTTGTCCCTTCACCTCGAAGGAATCCCCCAGCTGACTTGCACGCAGGATCCACCTCAGTGCCCGTGCGGTCGTTCAGGGGTGAGGGGTATTTCGGTGCATACACATTGCTCGGACAAACGCACACATGCACGGCTACCTGTACTGCAATGGTCTCACGATAGGTCGCCAGCCGAGAAAGCATGTTGTCGCGGTTTTACCCTCATCGAGTTGTTGATCGTCATTGCGATAATCTTCACGCTTGTCGCCATCGGAACTCCTATCTACGGGACCGCCCTCGAGAAGGCGAAAGTCGCAAGGGCCATCGGGGACATCCGCACGATAAGTAGCGAGATCGGCACTTATCAGTTGTTCAACAAGAACTTGCCGCTTAGCCTTGCCGACGTGGGAAAGGAAAACGTTCTGGACCCCTACGGAAACCCCTATGAATATCTGAACTTCTCCACCGAAAAGGGAAAGGGGAACTTTCGGAAGGACCGGTTTCTGGTCCCGATAAATTCCGACTACGACCTGTACAGCAAAGGAAAAGATGGAGACAGTGTGACTGCTCTCACGGCCGCAAAGAGTTGTAATGATATCATTCGCGCCAATGACGGAGGATTCATAGGTCTGGCATCAGAGTACTGACTCAAATACAGATCATAAAGGTTGATCCGAGCTTCCTCTCCAGGCTACAGAATCAAAGAGTCTTATCGTGTACGGTCGTCGGTCGTCGGTCAACGCTGATCGCTCATCCCGCCGTCACGACGCCTGGCTCCCCGAGCCCCCCATCGACCCTCACGCGACCCGGGAGAAATTGCTCTATCACCCAACGGTTAGTGAGGAGATGCTCCGTCACTGCCGATGTAGCGAGCGAGGAGGAACCAGAGGCAATGGCCATCGGGAGCAGAAGCTGATCGGCCAGGTACGGATCAGCCACCCCTACTCCCTCGAGGTAGGCGATAACCCGGTCGCAGGCCTCATCCGCCACGCGCTCTGCCGGCTTTCCCCTTTCCCCGAGGCTGCTAAATCCGGCCCGCACCCCCTCACACTCCACCAGCAGAAAAAGGATCGTCCCTGGATTTCGCGCTTCCACCTGGCAGATCTCGATCCGACAGGGCGTCTCGAGCGGCCTAAGGCGCGAGAGGGCGCGGTCCCGCTGTCGCTCGGCAACGGTCACAGGGACCCCTGCCACTGCAGAGAGGCCCACGATCTCTACGAGTCGCCCTCGCCGGCTTAGGATCAGGGGATGCAGGCTCGACGGCTGGACCCTTCCCTCGACCAAGCCCCCGCCTTTCGGGTAGAAACCCCATCGCTGCAGCGTGAGCGATGCTCGAAGCCCCATGCCTTCGAGGACAGGCAGTAGAACTTGCTCGATATAGGGAAACGGAGGGCTCCAGGGAACGTGGGTTCCTCCGGTAATGGAGATGCGGGAAGCTGCTGGCGCCAAGGCCAGAGGGATCAGGATCGTCTGCAAGACCAACGAGATGGCCCCGGCTGTGCCCACGTCCCACCGATACTCCCCCGCAGCAATTCGGGCAGGAGCGAACCGGAGCGAAACGGAGCCAACCGCCACCCCCTCCACCTCGGCCGCCGCGATCTCAGCCAGGGCCCTAGCGCCCGCCAGGTGTTGGGCCTGAAGTCCCGGGTTCCTCCGTCGGGCCCGGATCTTCTCGATCAGCACCGGACGATCGAGCACGGCACTCAAGGCCAGGGCGGTCCGGAGGATTTGGCCTCCCCCTTCCCCGTACGAGCCGTCGATGGTCAGCATCTTCCTGTGAGAGAGGGAAAATAGAGATCCACGATGACGATCTCGGGAGGCGCGCGCTATCCTTTTGCCTTTTCGGCGACCTTTTGCAGGAAGCGGCTCTTATTAACGATGAAACGTTCGTGGGTGCACTCGCTGATCTTCTCTTTCTCGTCGAAAGCCTCAATGGCGAAGACGAGCTTCCGCTCGTCGATCTCCTTCAAAGTGGCCGTCACCTTGACCGTCATGCCGACGGGAGTGGCGACGAGATGTTTCAGATCAATCCGTACCCCGAGAGTGATCATCCCGGGGTCCAGCTGATCCTGCACCGCGAGTACCGCTGCTTCCTCGGTCCACTCGCAGAGGATGGGGGTGGTGAAGACATCGACCCCTGGGTTCCCATGCGTGTCGGCGGAATGTTCTTGATCAACACGCCGCTCGATGGTGTAGGTCGCCCCCACCTGCAGTGCCATGTGTTCCTCCCCTCATCACGATCAGACCTTCGAACCACGCAGCCCGTTTCTACCACCCACCCTGAGACCTGTCAACCGCCAAGGCGCACAAGAAGATCCTAACGCCTTGACAAGCAGTGAGTGACCTCTTAGATTGTGGGCGGCTCCACGGCCGCAACCGTGTTTTCCCGTCCAAAAGAGGAGGAACCCTCCGTGAAACCGAAAGTATTGGTCACGCGCATACTTCCCCAAGTGGCCTTGGATTACGTAGCGCAACATTGTGATGCCGAGCTGAACCGGCGTGACATTCGCTATACTAAAAAGCAGCTCATCCAGCGCTTACAGGGCAAGGTGGGCATGATCTGCCTCCTTACGGACACCATCGACGCCGAGGTCCTCGGCAGCAACCCCGACCTCAAGGTCGTCAGCAACGTCGCCGTCGGGTACGACAACATCGACGTGCACGCGGCGACCAAATATGGGGTGTTAGTTACCAACACCCCGGGAGTCCTTACCGAGTCCACCGCCGACTTCACCTGGACCCTCCTGATGGCTACCGCCCGCCGTCTGGTGGAAGCGGACCGGTTTGTTCGGACCGGAAAATGGAAAGAGTGGATGCTCATGGGATTTCTGGGACGCGACCTGTATAGAAAGACATTGGGAATCTGTGGGTTGGGACGGATCGGTACAGCCGTGGCGCGGCGAGCTCAAGGCTTTAACATGCGGATCCTGTACACCCAGCGCCACCGGGATGAGGCAAAGGAATCAGCGCTCAGGGCCACGTACGTGGACAAAATGACCATTCTCAGGGAATCAGACTTCGTGATCCTCCTGCTCCCCCTGACCCCCGAGACCCGTTACTATATCAGAGCAAAAGACCTTCAGATGATGAAGGAGACCGCAATCCTCGTTAACGCAGCCCGGGGACCCATTGTGGATGAGAAGGCGCTCGTGAACGCGCTCAAGGCCGGGAAGATTGCCGGCGCCGGGCTTGACGTCTTTGAGCGGGAACCTAAGGTCGAGCGGGGACTCCTGCGCCTCCGGAACGTGGTCTTGGCCCCGCACATCGCAAGTGCCTCAATGGAGACCCGGACAACAATGGCCTGCATGGCCGCGGAAAATTGTGCGGCCGGTGTCTCCGGTCGGCGGCCGCCCAATCCGGTCAACCCTGAAGTGCTTAATGGATAGTTCAAAACCTAGAGTCAGGGTCCAGAGTTTACAGTTAGGCAATCAGTCACCAGCGGTCAGCATTAATGCCCTATGCTGGTCCGTGTTCTTGGTAACGGCCGACAGCTGACTGCTTACGGCTATCTCATCATTGCCGACGGCTGCCTAGTCGAGGGGAACGCGGACGGTCAAGCTGATCGGCTGCCCGTCGTCATGATAACCCAAGAAAGTCGAGGTCTCGACCCCGGTGACGCCTGGCTTACTCTGCGGGTCCGAAGAGGCCAGTCGTGCCTGGAGTAAAACCTGCTGCTCTCCCCCCGCCTCCACTCGAAGATTCAGGGGTTGGTCCCCGGGCCAGCTCTCTCCCAAGAGATTCTGCAGGGTAATACGCAGGCGCACCAGGGTGATCCCAGTATCGGTCGGATTGGCGATCTTGACCTGGTACTCCCACAAGAAGCCTCCCGTGGCAGGCGGCGCCAGTTCTCGGGACATCAGCGGACGCTTCTGCATTCCGGTCACTGTTACAACCAGTGGCCCGGCCCCTTTCACCTCGACCTCCGCAGGCTTTACGACAGAATGGATCTCTTTCGGAGGTGCACACCGAAGACTCAGGAGAGCGAGAAACAAAGTGAGCCCGAAAAACTTGAACGCGAGGTGTCTCATGTGTATCCTCCTCAAGATTAACTCCTTATGAAGAGATCTCTTCCGCCTTCCCCCGTCACTGTCCCCTGGCCAGCCGCCCGCCTCGACCCGAGAAGATCACGGTGATCGTTCGTCGGTCGCAACGGAAACTCCGGTGGCTGCGGACCGGCGGCATGCATCAACGGCCGCCAGTGCCCTGAGCCCGTCGCCAAGCGACACCGGAGGTGGGATGTTATCCGTCAACCATGTGACAAAGCTTTTCAGACACGCGAGGACTGTCGGGACGGGCGGAGGGAGCGGCAGCGGATGTGTCTCCCGCCCCTGAATGCGATGGAGAGAGTGGTGGATGTGGTCCCCGGCCAAGATCCCGTATTCTCCGATCACCTCGATCCGGCCGATCCTTCCTAAGGTGGTCCGGAGATTGGTGACGACGGCCTGCAGTGGCCCAGGTTTCATCTCGAGAATGGCGCTGAACCCGTCCTCCGTTTTCCGCGTAAAGCGGGCATAGGACTTACAGTACACCTGAACTACCTCGGCACCAGTCAAAAAGCGGAGGAGATCAAAGCCGTGAACGCCGGTGTGCAGGATGATGCCACCCCGCTCCGCTTCGTCCAGCCATGCCAGGGGCGAGGGCTCAAAGTGTTGCTCAATGAGAATGGAATGAAGAGCTCCCAGCACAGGCAGATGACTCTTGAGAGTCTGAACCACACTATCGAACCGCAACGTCTGGGCCACCAATCCCTTGACGTTTCCCCCCTGTGCTTCCTTCAGAATCCTCTGCGCGTCAGTCAGGGTGTGGGCCAACGGCTTTTCCACCACAAAAGAGAGCCCTCGACGCACCGCCGCCGCGCAGATCTCCGCGTTGAGATCGGGGGGGACCACAACGGCCACCGCATCCAGTCGCTCATCCGAGAGCAGGTCGCGATAGTCGGCATAGAAGGCTATGTCTTTCGCCTCGGCAAACTCCTGCCCCGCCCGCGTATCCTGTCGGCAGACAGCAACAAGCTCTGCCTCAGGGAGATCATCGAGCAAATGACGGGCGTACCGCGACCCATGCCGGCCGAGCCCGATCAATCCGAATCGGATCCGCTTCCCCGTCATCATCCCTCCACGGGAGGAACGGGATAGTCTGAAACGCTTGGCTTGGATACAATCGGGGAGTCCTCAAGCGATAGGAGGGAACGATGAGACTCCGAGAAGAAATCCTCGAACGACGAGTCGTGTATGCGGGAAGCTATCTGACGGCACATCAGGTTCTGGTCCGGCTGCCCGACGGCAACACGACCACACGCGATATCGTCCAACCGCCGGATGCCGTGGCGGTGGTCCCCCTCGATGGCGTTGGCAACATCTATCTCGTGCGCCAGTACCGACCCGCTATCGGCCGGATCCTCTACGAGCTCCCGGCCGGTATTATCGACCATGGCGAGTCCCCTCTTAGGACAGCCCGGCGCGAGTGCGAAGAGGAGATCGGCATGCGCCCCAAGCGCCTCAAGAAGCTCTGTACAGCCTACCACGCCACTGGCTTCTCCACGGGATGTGTCCATATCTACGTGGCCACGGGGCTTACTCCGGTTAGGCGCAAGTCGTCTGGTGCACAGGAATTCGTCGAGCCGGTCCGCCTCTCGTTCGCGCGGGCCTTTCGGATGGCCCTGGCGAACCGGATCGTAGACGCTCAAAGCTTCATCGGCCTCTTGTGGGCCAAGCGCCTCCTCAAGCTGGGTGACCTCTGACATAAAGGCACTAGGGCCCTCGCTGGCCCACCCGATGCTCCGTCCCGGCAAAGATGCGTTTGATGTTGTCCTGATGGCGGATAAAGATGAGGAGAGCAGCCACGAGTGAGAAAACGAAATACGGACCGAACCCGGTGGAGAGAAAGATGACGGCGGGAATACAGACGCTGGCGGTCATGGCAGCCAGCGACGTGTAGCGAAAGACCAGGAGGATGGCAATCCAGACCAGGAGTCCGAAGAGTGCGGGGAGCGGGGTCATGGCGACGAGAACTCCGAAGGAGGTAGCCACGCCCTTTCCCCCGGTGAATCGGAGATAGATCGACCAGTTATGACCGAGCACCGCCGCCATGCCGACACCGGCCACCAAAAATTCTGACCCCCCCAAGAGGAGGGCCGCCAGGACAGGGAGAAATCCCTTGAGTAGATCGCCGACTAGGGTGAGGGCTGCGGCCCTCTTCCCCATGATCCGTAAGACATTGGCAGTTCCGATATTGCCGCTTCCGTGCTGCCGAATGTCCATGCGCCCCACGGCCCGGGAGATGAGTAGACCAAAGGGGATAGATCCGATCAGGTAGGCGATAAAGACGAGGCTCAGGTCCTGAAGCCCGGGCATTTTATATCCTCTCTGAAGCGAGACCTGGCAGCGGGTGTTTCACATGTCCCGCCTGCGCATACCAGGCGACGGTCCGGGTCACCATCTCGTGCAACGGGGTAAATGAGATTTCGAGCTCCCGTTCCGCCTTGGAATTGTCATACCTTCCTCCGTGGAGGATGGTTCGGGCCAGCTCCCGGCAGAACCTTGGCCGGTGCCCGCTCAGTCGACCACACCATTCCATGCCGGTACCAAGGGCAAGAGCCACCCCGCGGCCCACTTGCCAGGGGCGCCTGCGAAACCCGGTTACCTTCTCCATAGTCTGCAAAAGTTCACCCGTGGTCACCGATGCGCCGTTCAGCAGGTACCGTTCCCCTTCCCTTCCTCGCTCTGCGGCCTTCAGATGGGCTTCAACGCAGTCATCAATATAGAGAAAGCTGAACCAGTTTCCACAGACAAAGGGTAACCGTCCGTTTAAATAATCCAGAAAAACACGGGCGGTTCCGTGCAGGCGGCCTGGCCCTTGGACCGACGAGGGGTTAAGAACCACCACGGGAAGGCCCTGACTCGCGAGGGCCAAGGCGACCTGCTCGGCCTCGTATTTCGCCTGTTCGTAGTGGGAGAGAAAGTAGCCCCGATGTGGGGTCGCCTCCTGCGCGACCTGGCCGGGCGGTTCGCCGATTGTCACGGCTGAACTGGTGTAGACGATTCTCTTTACACCCACCTCGCCCGCTGCCTGCAAGAGGGCTCGGGTTCCCTCAACGTTTATCTCATACAGGGGTCGAACATCAGCCAAGCAGAAAGCATTGAACCCGGCGGCGTGAATCAGAAGATCACAACCCCGCAGGGCATCCCGATAGGTGCCAGGACTTAGCAGATCTCCGAGGACTGGATGGGCTCCTTTGGCCGAGACACCACGGGCCGCCTCCTCCCGCCGGATCAGGGTCAGCACCCGCTGCCCTTCCCTGAGCATGCGATCGAGGATCGCACCCCCGATAAAGCCCGTGGCACCCGTAAGAAAGACAACCATTCTCATACCTCAACATTCAAAACATTAACAGAGCACGGCACCCGAGGCAACGCGAAAACCTGCCCTGGTCAGCGGACCTCCAGCCCTGAAGATTCCCAAGGCGACCCCGTCAGAGCGGTGACATCGGACCAGTCGTGGAAGGCGGAGAGCTACGAGCAGGGACTACTCGAAGGACTTACGCGAGCCCCTCTGCCTGAAGCATCTGAACCGCTTTTTCGAAGGCTTCAACGGTGAGGGCAATGTCCTCTTCGTTATGGACAGCCGAGATCCACCCGTGGATGGGGGGAATGTCCACCCCGTTAAGGATCATCGCCGCACGCAGCTTGTGGTGGAGTTTCATATTGTGGGATTGGAGGACCTGAGGATCTGTACGGGCCGAAAGATCGGCAGCGCTAAGGCCAAGCCGCGCGGGACCAATGAAATAGTTAAAGACTGACCCTTCTCCGTAGACCAGGATATCGGCACCCGTCTTCGCGACCGCCTCCTTCATGCCTTCGCGCAAGATATCACCCACCCGGTTGACCCGCCGCTGGGACTCCCCATCTTTGATCCGCTCAAGGGTGGCGATACCCGCCGCCGCCGTCAACGGATTCGCATTAAAGGTCCCTGCATGGGCGACTCGCTGGTGACGGTCCCATTCGCTCTCACCCCGAAAGGCAAGAAGATCCATGATCTCTGCCCGGCCGGCCACCGCCCCTCCTGGCATTCCTCCCGCCAGGATCTTCGCCAGCGACGTGAGGTCGGGCGTCACGCCGTAGTACTCCTGGGCGCCACCCGGTGCAAAGCGAAAACCGGAGATCACCTCGTCAAAGATCAGAACCACTCCACTGTTTCTCGTAACCTCCCTGAGGTCCTTGAGAAACGTCGGATCGGTGGGAATGGTTCCCGAGGTTCCTCCCGCGGGCTCGAGGATGACCGTCCCGACTTCTTCCTTCAAAGCCTCTTCCAACGCGTCGATGTCGTTGGGGGGACAGAGGAGCACCTGAGCCAATGCCTCTTCAGGAACCCCACGAGACACCGGCGTCCTGTATGGAGGTCTCACTCCGACCGTGGCATAGTCGTGCCAGCCGTGGAAGTGTCCCTCGAACTTCAAGATCTTACTCTTCCCGGAATATGCTCGGGCGAGTCGAAGGGCAAGCTGGGTGGACTCGGTCCCCGAACCGGTGAACCGGACCCGCCCGGCAGAGGGAACCATTTCCTGGACCAGCTCGGCCCAGCGAATTTCCAACGGATGGCAACCCCCCAGATGGGTTCCCTTGTCCAACTGGGTTTTTACGGCGCGCACCACCTCGGGATGTAGATGACCGAGGAAGAGTGCCCCGTGCCCCATCCAGTAGTCAATCAGTTCCTGTCCATCCACCGCCCATTTCCGGGTCCCCTTGGCCCGCTCAATGTACACGGGGAAGGGAGCGAAGTGCCGGATGTCATGGGTGATGCCGCCGGGGATGAGCTGCCGCGCCCGCTCAAAGAGCTTGTAGGAGGTGGCATGCGCGTTCAGATACAGGGTGTCAATTCTGGAAGACTCGTGCGTCACGGAATTTCCCTTGGTTTTCTTCCTTCTGTGCTCCATCGACCCAAAAAAAGCAGTATCTGGAGACCGTAACATACGGGGCATACCCTGTCAACGAACCCCCAGC
The DNA here is from genome assembly GCA_027293415.1 of Candidatus Methylomirabilota bacterium. Taxonomy (NCBI): domain Bacteria; phylum Methylomirabilota (SeqCode); species Candidatus Methylomirabilota bacterium. The sequence continues at coordinate 2,143 of JAPUFX010000191.1, read as the reverse complement.
ATTCAGGGTGACCCTCTACCGGGACCGGAATTCAACTTTCACTTTCGACGTCACCGCCTAGAAATCTACTCCGACGGCTTCTCATCGATTCGCCAGGCCCGTGCCTCTTCCTTACAATGCCTGTCCTCGGGCACATGGTCTGGCGCCACGGGAGCCTCCAGGACGTGCGTCCGCTTCTGACGGGCGAGGTCAAGCTTGCCGAGTCTTGCATACGCCTTGGCCAAATAGAACTGATTGCATAACAGCATGGGAGCGGTCTGGACGGCCTCTTCAAGGAATCTTTCCGCTTCTTGCGGATTCGGTAAGGGCTTTTCCAGATGGTACCGTCCAAGGGCCAGGTAGGCTCCTCCACCACCAAACGCCGGATCGAGTCGGAGCACACTTTGCATCTCACGTCGAAAATCGCCTACCAGAGACACCTTGCGCGGCAACAGCCAGGGCCAAAATGCAAGCGCTTCAGCGAGCGCTCCGGAGTTCGCACCCAGCCAGAAGTGCCCACCTGCCTCGTTCGGCTCTATGGAGATAGCTTTCTTCGCCAGTTCCATCCCCGTTTCGAAATGATCTTTCTTCACCCCGCCGGACGACTCGTGTCTTCCGATCCAAAAGTACACCCGCGAAAGCTTCCAATGTGCGTTATAATTTTCGGAATCTACGTCTATGAGCTTCTCCAAAAGATCCGCCGCTTTCTTTGCTTGGCCAATACTCGCTCTTTTGGCCCAGTACTGTTCCGCCATTTCAGCAAGCTCCGTTTGACTCTGAGCGAAGACCGAATTTGCAATGAAAAGAAGAGCGAAGGCTATAACCGAAAATAACTTCCGTATGCCTGTCATTCCTTGACCTTGAAAGTGCGTTTGTTTCCTCTTCCACACGTTGCAGATGGGATCGGTGAAGCCGTTCCGGCGTATCATGAGCATTCAGTATAAGGGCGGTGTCGGAGAAGCGCTTCTGATCCTGTAAATCTACGACGAACGATCCACGGGGGGGGAGATCGCTGCTCAGGAGGACGTCGATATAGATGTAGCAGTGGTGATATGGGCCGGTTGTCACGGTTCTAAACAGGACCGGTCTTCATCCTGGGCGAGAATATAGCCTGCCGACGGCTACCGCGTTGGATGATATGCCCGCTCAGCGGAGATAATGATTTGTCTTGTGTTCATGCAGCCGGAGTTATTGTGCAGGCTTGCCCGTCTCCGCCTCAAGGCGACGGATCGCTTCCTGGTAGCGATCATCTTTCTCCGGCGGTGGCAGCTTTCGGATGCGTAAGGCCACCCGCCTACTTGAATCGGCCATCACCTGAACATAATCGCCTACCTGTAGCTTACGCATATTCTCCGTACCAGGGACCTGGAGAGTCCACGTCGAGTCGCCAATCTGGTACTCCCAGAGAGTGATCTCCCGGGACTGTCGATCGATCCGCTGGATCAAACCAAGCATTATAACGTTCCGGCCCCTTTGGGCCAAAGCGATCGGTGCGATCAACAATGTGACACATAGCGAGATAAAAACCGTCGAGCTGATGATCCTGCCAGCTTCCGCGCGCATTGCCACAGCTCCTTAATTTGTCTTACGATTGATCGCCCCTGCACCAGCAACGATTTCAAGGGCACATCTCTTAGCCCTTAAGCATGCCTGGCTGGATTCCACGTGTCAAGGGAGGTGAGGGAGTGTGAGAGCAACGATGAGATCTCGGAACTCAGGATAAGATGCCACCAACACGTCCCTTTGGCCAGACTCGTAGTCGGAAAATTCAAACCCGGGCGACATCGTCGTACCTAACAGGGCAAACCTTCCGCCGGGGCAAAGCCTTGATCCTTGCCATACGCCTCTCGGGACGATGACTTGTGGACTCATCCCCTTCAGGATCTCGGGACCGAGTATAAGAATCTTACCCGACCCATCAGGCGATAGCTGAAGCATCTCGACCGGGTCACCTACATAAAAGTGGAAAATCTCGTCCGTCGAAAGTCGATGCATAGCCGAGAAAGCATCGGGTGTCAGCAGGTAATATATCGCAGTCGCAAAGGACCGAGGACCATCATAGCGATCCGGAAGTGCCTCGGTTGGAATACGTTCATTAGATCTGTATGTCTCTACGTAGTATCCACCTTCTTCTGGATGCAGCGTGAGATTCAGCAAAGACTTT
>JAPUFX010000190.1 GCA_027293415.1 Candidatus Methylomirabilota bacterium | reverse complement strand
ATGGCAGGCTCGTGGCAAGTCCTTAGCGGAGAGGTGAGGGGCGAGAGTGGAGAGCGGATAGTTCAGACGGGAGAGCCCTTCGGCAAGCTCAGGGCTCCCAACACGTATTTTAGGTACTATTTATACCCAAATATAGCATTTTATGCTTAGACCCGGGAGGGGTCAAGTCGCTTGTTGACGGAGGCGCCTAGGGGACGGGTCAGAGATAGTAATGTTTATAAATCACGGTGGCGGCCGAAGCGCTGCTGAACGAGATTGATCTCGTCGTCGCGACTCCGTAAGCGCCCCTCGAGTCGTCCCTCGAGCAAAAGATCGAGGATCCGACGGTAGGTGGGTCCTGGAGGGAAGCCTAAGCTCTTGAGGTCTTGCCCGGTGAGCGCGGGCCTCACCGATGCCAGATGCGTGAGATACCGGTCCACTCGCTTTCTCACCCGTCCTCCCCCGATGGCCCAGACCAAGAGGCGCAGTTCCCCGGAAACACGATCCAGCAGTTGGCGAAGCCGGCTGGCCTGAAGCTGCCTCTGATCCAGTTTTTCCTCTAGACCCGGAAGCTCTTTGAGTTCCATCATCAACACATCGAGGGGGGGGCCTTTCATCCCGAGATGTCCTCCGACCCGGTGGCGAATCCTGGGAGTCACGGACAGCAGAAGGACCAAAAGATACAGGCGCCACAGCCGAGGCTCTGGAGGGATCTCCAGGTGGTGGTATCGCTCCCACGCCCGGCGAACGCGTCTCATCTGGGCAACCGTGGTGGGGCCGAGGACCAACGCAGGATCGAGAGAACTAAGGACGCCGAGCTTCCGAAGGATTAGCAGGACCGCCTCGGGCCTGGGCTCGCCCAGCACCAGCTTGAGCTCATGAAAGAGGCGGTCCTTGGAGAGCCGCTTGAGCACCTTCTCCGCCAGGACGCTTCGGATCAGCCGCCGGTCCCGTCGGCTGAAGTGCAGGTGATAGCGGGCGGCATATCGGGCTCCCCGGAAGATCCGGGTTGGGTCATCCCGGTAGCTTCCCTCGTGGAGGGCACGCAGGAGACCTTGCTCCAGGTCCTTGAGCCCCCCGTAGGGATCGAGGAGCTCGCCTCCCCGAGGGGCAAGCCGCACCGCCATGGCGTTTATAGTGAAATCCCGACGAAATAGGTCCTCCCCGATGGTCCCCGGCGAGACATCTGGTAGAGCAGCGGGATGGGTGTAAGACTCCTGCCGGGCGGTCGCCACATCGAGGCGAAGGCCGTCTTGGAGGATAAGGGTGGCCGTCCCAAACTTGCGATGGATGGTCACCCGGGCTCCCAGTTGAGCCGCCAACGCTTTCGCATACACAAGGGCATCCCCGGCCACAGTCAGGTCGAGGTCGGTGCTGGCGCTCCCTAGCGCGAGGTCCCGGACCGGTCCCCCGACGAGGTAGACTGCCACCCCCTGCCGCTCTCCCAGGATAGTAGCGGTCTTGACGAGATCTTGCTGCCGGCGCGGCAGACGCTTGAGAAGTTTTTGAGCCAGGACAGAAGGTCCCTTTGGGGTGGCACGCCTCACTTGAGAAATGGGAGAGGGTTTCTGGCCTTGCCGCCTCGTCGGATCTCGAAGTGCAAGTAAGGGGTTTCGGCAATCCCGGTCATCCCTACCTCGGCGATCACCTCCCCCTTTTTCACCCTTTCCCCCATTGTCACGAGGTTTATCCGGTTGTGGGCATACACTGTGGCGAAGCCTCCCTGGTGATCAATGATGACAAGATTTCCGTAGTCCCGAAGATCCGCCCCGCTGTATACTACTCTCCCCGCTTCCGCGGTCCGGATCGGGGTCCCCTCTGAGGCCGCGATACCAACCCCATTATTTTTGAACCCATCCTGAATCCCGTATTGAGTAAGAATCTTCCCCTTGACCGGCCATGCAAAGTGGAGTTTGACTGCCCGGGCTTCTTCTCTGGGAAGTTTCCGTTCCAGGACCGCCGTCTGTTCGGACCGATAGACTGGAACCTTTTTGACCCTCCGGGCCCCGGGAATGTAAAGGCGATCCCCGGCCCGAATATTCGAAGGATCGGAGATCCGATTGACCCGGCTCAGTTTTTTCACGCTTACCCCATACGTTTTGGCGATTCGGTAAAGGGTCTCGCCTGGACGGACCCGATGATAGATTCCCAGAGCGGACTGCCTACGCACACCGCACGATGCGAGGAGAAGGACGGAGAGACAGAGGGCCCCGAGGCACCGCTTCTTCACGACGCCCTCCCCGACAGGTGCCGACGCAAGCGGTCCGGCAAGAGGCTGTAACGTTCCCGGAGCCGGGCATTCCTCACCGCGATTGCGACGGCCTGCCTGTTGCCAACCATGACCACGAGACGTCTTCCCCGACTCAGGGTCGTATACAGGAGATTGCGCTGGAGCATGATGTAGTGGGATGTGTGGAGCGGGAAGACAACGGCCGGATACTCACTTCCCTGACTCTTGTGGACTGAAATGGCGTAGGCGAGGCTCAGCTCATCGAGCTCGCTCCAGTCGTACACGATCTCCCTGTGATCGAACCGGACCCAGAGCTGCTGATCTTCCCGGTCGATTCGACTGATCCAACCCAGATCGCCGTTGTATACCTCCTTATCATAGTTATTCCGAGTCTGCATCACCCGGTCCTCCGCCCGGAGTTGTCGCCCCCCCAGGATAATCTCCTCACCTTTAGGGTTCAGGGCTGCTTGAAGGTCTTGGTTGAGGGTGGCGACCCCCAAGGGGCCGCGGTTCATCGGGGTGATGACCTGGATGTCTAGGAGGGGGTTCAGGCCGTACCGGCTTTCAATTTCTGTCGTTACCAGCTTCTTCACGCGATCGCGGATCGCCTCCGCGTCGTCGAGCTCGATGAAGGCAAAGTCAGCCGCCCCGAACTCGGGGAGATGGGGAAACTCACCCCGGTTCACCCGATGCGCATTTACCACAATCCAACTCTCTTTGGCCTGACGAAAGATCTCCGTGAGCCGGACCACCGGAACGGATCCCGAGGCAATGAGATCGTGGAGTATGGAAC
>JAPUFX010000189.1 GCA_027293415.1 Candidatus Methylomirabilota bacterium | reverse complement strand
ATAGTGAAATCATGCCAACAACCCTACCTCTAAAAGAGATGACGCTCCATGAAAAGCTTGCGGCGATGGAGTTGCTTTGGGAGGACATCGCCCGTTCTCCAGAGTCCTTTGAGTCACCCCCTTGGCACAAAGACATCCTCGATGAGCGACACCAACGAATCGCTGAGGGGAAAGCTCGATTTGTCGATTGGGAGACGGCCAAAGCGGAGATTCGCAAAAAGCTACTGTGAGAATCGAGATCCTGGATGAAGCCCAGGAGGATTTGATCGAGGGCTTCCACTTCTACGAAAACCGGGAGATCGGACTCGGATCGTATTTCTTAGATTGCCTGTTCTCAGACATTGATTCGCTGCTTCTATACGCAGGAGTTCATCAAGTCGTTTTCGGCTATCACCGTTGCTTGTCCAAGCGTTTCCCTTTTGCCGTCTACTACGACGTGGAGGGAGAATTGGTTCGTGTGCATGCCGTCTTGGACTGTCGCAGGAATCCATCGTGGATCAGAAAACGTCTAAAGGAAGGCGGCTAACCAGACGCTTCAGACCGATCGCATAACAGCAACGGCTGAGCTTGAGCGTTAGGCGGCATTCTACTCGTGACATTTCGCAGTGATGTCAATTTCTGACGCAGTCGCCATCGGAACCACGGAACTGGCCATAGTCGGCTTCATTTACGGCGAACGGAAAGACCGGCAAGCAAAACGGTAACGAAAGCTGGTCATGATCCGTCTTAGGGGACGTTGCGACTTTTATGGCTTTTTGTTAAATATTTTATCACGCCTCGTGGTCCCCGCTTGGATGCTCCAGGCGTCCTACATCATGTTATGGCCCGTGGAATCATGCGGCAGGCCATTTTTCGCGATGACTTGGATCGCAACGACTTCGTCGCCCGTCTCGGGGCCTTGGCCAGTTCTGGGGCGTTTCATGTATATGCCTGGGCCTTGCTACCCAATCACTTCCATTTGCTCGTGCGGACAGCACAACGACCGCTGGCGCGCAGTATGCGCTCGTTGTTAACGGGCTATGCAGGTACCTTTAACCGTCGTCATCGGCGCAGTGGCCACCTGTTTCAAAATCGTTACAAGTCAATCGTGTGTGAGGAGGAGCCTTACTTTCTTGAGCTGATTCGCTATCTGCATCTCAATCCCCTTCGCATCGGGGTCGTGCGCGATCTGCGGGGATTAGGCAGGTATCGGTATAGTGGCCATGCGACGTTGCTGGGGAGATATGATCATGGTTGGCAAGATACGCAGATGGTGTTGGAGCAATTTGCCAAGAGACCCCAACAGGCACGAGCGCAGTACCAAAGATTTGTCGCAGACGGGGTTGATCGAGGGAGAAGACCCGAGTTTCAGGGGGGAGGACTGATTCGCAGTGCGGGAGGGTGGGCAGTGGTGCATAGGCTGCGGCGGGGGAGAGAGGGGTACGCGGGGGATGAACGAATTTTGGGTGGCACGGAGTTTGTAGAGCAAATGCGGGAGGAGATCGAGCGGAGTGAGCATGGGCCAAGGGGGGGTAGCAGGCGGGCAGTGTCTCTGAAGGTTCTCATAGAACGAGTGTGTCAAGTTGAGAGGGTTCGTGTCGAGAGCGTGGAAGGGGGAGGACGTAGAGCCGAGTTGTGTCGGGTACGAGAGGGGATAGCGTATCTGTGGGTGGAGTGGTTAGGGCGGACCGGGAGGCAGCTGGCAGTGCCATTGGGTGTGAGGCCGGAGTCAGTGTACCGGGCTGCGCGACGAGGTAATCGTGACGGCGAGCGCTGGCGGAGGCTCCTGGAATCGAAATGAAAAGCCATAAAAGTCGCAACGTCCCCCAACACTAAAGATCCGAGAGTTTACCCGGACACAATCGGGGCCTCCCACTCTTCGTTGAATTGAGCTAACTACCTGATGACGGGGAATCCCGGGGAGAGTTAGCATGCCTGAAAGCAGTTACGGTTTCACCAGTGCGAACGCAGCGTACGAGCGGATCATGGTCCCCGCCATCTTCAGCACCTGGGCGAGGGACTTGTTAGATACAGTAGCGATCGCCCCCGGAATGAGGGTGCTGGACGTAGCCTGCGGTACCGGCATCGTCGCCCGCTTGGCGGCATCTCAGGTTGGTCCAACTGGCCGGGTCGTAGGGTTGGACTCCAACGAAGCGATGCTAGCAGTAGCCCGTGCGCAGCCGGTGCCCATTGAGGCGCACGTCGAGTGGCAGTTAGGCAACGCAACCAAGTTGCCCTTCCCTAATGCAGCGTTTGACACCGTGTTGTGCCAGCAGGGCCTGCAGTACGTGCCGGATCGGCCTGCTGTCCTTCGAGAGATGAAGCGCGTATTGGTATCAGGAGGACAGCTGGGGCTCAGCGTCTTCAGCCAGAGTATCGGCTACCAAGTGCTTGAGCGCACCGTGGCACAGTTCGTTGGAGAAGAAGCGGCGGCCATCGTGAGAGAACCATTCGCCCTCGGCGATCTCGATGAACTTTCTGCAATTTTTAGGATGGTGGAATTCTCCACGCTGCGGAAGCATACCAAGACCCTCACGGCTCGATTTGTCTCGGCCAACGATTTCACCGACTACCAGTTAGAGGGCCGGCTGGCCAACGCCGTCAGCAAACTGAACGATCAAACACGGGCGGCTTTAGTCGTAGCGCTCCGGACGTCATTCGAGCCATATATAAGCTCCGATGGGCTGGCGTTCCCGATGGAGGCACACGTGGTACTAGCGGGAAAGTAGCCTATGGGACTGCAACTGCCGCTTTTCACGTATCCGCTGCCTTCAGTATAATACGCGGCCGCGCAAAAAAGGGGGATATTATTTTCTCCAGCCTAACTCGTCGCTTCAGACCGGCGCCTTTGGGCGCGGCTGAGCTTGAGCGTTGAGTCTGTAGGAAAAGCCGGATTTTTAAAACTTGGGAGATTTTTTCTCTTTATTACTCAGTGACTTACGAACAACGATTTTTTCCAAATAGGGGTTTTTCTACAAACTCGTTATGATGATGAGGGACCTCACCATGCGGGAATATTCGAAACGAATACGGAAAGCTCATCTTGAGCTAAAGATGGAGGCCCACGAAAGGGAGATTGCAGAGCACCTCGACGGGCTGTGGGAGAAGTTCCAGAAATGGAAGGAGGGGAAGATCTGCGCAGGAGAACTCAGTGTCTTGATCCACGAGTATGACAGAGGGCCGTCCCGAAGGATGTTCTCACACTACAACGACCTGGACCCCGACCTGTGTGTTGCATCGGCGATCGCAAAGGGAAGGATCAAGCCCGAGGAGGTCGCAAAAGAAGTGCTGGAAGCCATCCAGCCCAGGATTGACGCCTTTGCTATTCTACAAGAGAAATAACTTGGCATCATAACACCCGGCTGCACCGTGCGGAAAAGCCTGCCGGTGAGCCAAGCGTTAGCCCTCAATTTCTATTGACAACCAAAATGGTTTTGATATGGTTGTTATATGGCAACCATTACCCTGAAAGACATCCCACAGAACATCCACAAAGCCCTTAAGCAGCGGGCGAAACGCAACGGCAGAAGTCTCAACCGGGAGGTATTGGCGATACTTGTGTCGTCAGTTATGCCGCGCAAGGTCGACGTGGATGCCTACCTGGTGGAGATTCGCCAACATCGTGAGAGCTTGCCCGGTCGGCTTACAGATGACCTTCTCGAAGAAGCGAAGCGAACCGGGCGCCCATGATAGTGGCGATTCCAACCTGATCGCCTATCTACTGATTCCTGGCGATAGGAACAAAGTGTCCGAAGAGGTCCTTCGTCGTGATCATTGGGCTGTGCCCCTTCTTTGGAGATCGGAATTTCGGAACATCTTGACCCTTTATATGCGCCGTGAGGGTATGG
>JAPUFX010000188.1 GCA_027293415.1 Candidatus Methylomirabilota bacterium | reverse complement strand
CCCTCGTATGTGACCACAAAGGTCACCGATGCCCTCAATGCAGAGGAAAAAGCGGTCAAGGGGAGCACAATCCTGATCCTCGGTGTCACGTATAAGAGGGATGTTGCTGACTGCCGCGAATCGCCCGCCCTGGATATCATGAGGCTTTTGAGGGTCAAGGGGCCACGGCTGTGCTATCATGATCCACATATCGCCTGCCTGGATCTGGATGGCGAACTCCTCAGCTCTGTTGAGTTGACTGTCTCCGTTCTGCGGGAGGCAGACTGCACGATCATCGTCGCCGACCACAGCGCGTACGATTGGCAGTGGATCGTACAGAACGCTCGCCTCATCCTCGATACCCGCAACGCCACCCGCTCCGTCCAACTCTCCGGAGCTCGAATCATCAAGCTCTAACCCTCCCGGTCAAGACACAGAGGGCTGGCTGACCGAGCCGGAAACGACCCCCCTCAAGGGGCCTGCAGAGACCCCTTTACTGCTGTCGCAATGAGAATATCGCTGAAGAGGCCGGGGCAGCGACGGGCAAGCCAGGGGAGGCGGAGACCATGGCCCGTCATTGCAGCAAGTTTGAGATCCGACCGGGCGAGGGTCTCGTCCAAGAGTCGTTGGTCGAACTGGTGAAGGTGGCGTGGGTCCACTGCGGGTTGAGGCACGCGTCCCCGGAAGAGGTCCAGGCGATAGCGCCAGTACGCCAGGTTGGGAACGGTAACCACCGTATGGCCGCCCGGGGCAAGGACGCGAGCGATCTCCCGCATGGCGTGGTCGGGGTCGTAGAGGTGCTCGAGCACCTCGATGCATGTCACAGTATCGTATTGTTTCGAAGGGACAGGAAGGTCGGTTTTGTCGAGATCCACCTGCCACACCTGATCCGTGTGATCGCGAGCCCGCTCGATCGCAACGCTCGAAATGTCCACCCCATGAACGACAAGCCCAGGCACACGCGCCTTGAGGAGCTTCGCCAGGTAGCCTGAGCCACACCCCACGTCCAGAAGCCTTCGAGGCTGAAGCTGAACGATTACCTGGGCAATGTCTGGATAGCGCAGAGTCTCCTCGAAGAAAGCATCGCTCGCTTTTGTCTCGAGCCAGTCCCGGTCGTGGCGTGCCTCTGGGTCGAGCGGCATTAGCAGAGTCCCCCCATTCATCTGTTCCCTTTGACCGGTTTTCGTCCAACTGCCAGGAGGCATCCCCGTAAGTGAGGGACTACGTAAAACGGGCACTTCGCTAGGTTGATGAGCTGTTGAGAGATCGTCTTCATGTTATAGCGGGTGTCCTCGCCCAAAAAATGCCTGGCCTCAACCACCTGAAAGCCAGCGCGCTGGAAGGACTCGCACACCTCAGCCAGGGTGTATTCACGGAAATGAGGCCGCCACTCATCTTCTGGGTGCTCGTAGTCCAGGGGGATTAGCCGATCAAAGTTTGAGTGGCCGACGAGCAACTTGAAGACATTACCAATTCGGGTCACGTTCGGTGTGGTCGCCAGTAGGTATCCGCCCGGGGCCAGAATGCGAAACGCCTCGGCGAGGAGATGGGAGGGTGAGACCATGTGTTCGATCACCTCGAGGGCAAAGGCGAACTCGACGGTCCCATCGTCCAAGGGGATCCGGGTGGGGTAGCCCTTGCCCTTGAGCTGGTCATTCTTGGGGTCCAGATTGACGGTGAGGATGTCCGCTCCGCAATCCTCCGCCATGGTTTGGCGGAACTCGTCAGAGATCATCAAGCCGACACCGACCAGCCGGCACGCCTCGGATGGGACCAGGCGGCGGAGGAGCCTGAGGAGGCTTCCGGGATAGGTCCCAAGGTCGGCCACTGTCAACGGGCCGAGCGGAACATAGCGCGCGGCGGTCCGTAGGGCTACCCAGAACCGATCGTAGTTCTTCAGGACATGGTGCATCTGCACACTATAGCGACGATCAGTGGGCGAAAAGCTTTCAAAGAGGAGCGGTTGGTAGTCGCGCATTAGCTGCTTGAGGCGGCGACGGCTGATTCTCATACCGGTGGCCCCAGCAAGATTGTGACGTGCAGCCTTCTCCGGCAGGAGCAATGTGAGGGACTTAAGTGGTTTCATGAATTTCCCCCCGTCGTCCCCAGGCCTCAAGGGATGGCCCAATGAGCCAGCGGCCCCCGGAGAGGAGGGCCAAGGCCTGGGCCATTCCGTGAACGCCGCGCTTGCCCAGGGCGACCAGTCGTTCCCCTGTCGGTCCAAGTCCGAAGTAGGGATCACCTGGAACTGGCGGACTGTTCCTGATGCTTATAGGAAAGAATCCCGAATGATCGAAGAGGAGCCGGAGCGTGGGACGAGAAAAGTTGGTAAGGTGGAAGATGAAGGTAGCAAACGGGCGCTCGTCGAACACCTTACCCCCCCCAAATCGCCTAAGAAAGTTGGCCAACCGGAAGCTCAGATACTGCCACACGGCGTTTGGGGTCCGAATGAAGACGCGCCCGTCTTCCTTCAGAACACGATGGACCTCTAGGAGAAGTTTAAGGGGGTCCGGGGTGTGATCCAAGACATTCCAGAGGGTCACAAGGTCGAAGGAGCCGTCTGGAAAGCCAATATCTCTGATATCGCCCAGCAGAGCGTTGACC
>JAPUFX010000187.1 GCA_027293415.1 Candidatus Methylomirabilota bacterium | reverse complement strand
ATCGAGGGTTATCACTGCTGGACGGAGTTTCATCTGCCGGGTGTAGGTTGGGTTCCCATTGATGCTTCGGAGGCGGATAAGCGCCCTGAGCGCCGGGAGATCTACTTCGGCACGTATCCGGCGGATCGGATCCAGTTTTCCGTCGGTCGGGACTTGGAGCTGGGGAAGGGGCACACCACCGGACCGCTGAACTACTTCATTTATCCCCATGTGGAGGTAGCAGGGAAAAGGCTCAAAGATGTGAAGACCCACTTTCGGTACGCAGAGGTCCCGGAGGTTGAGGTCGCCATGCCAGCGACTGCGAGTGAGATATCACGGTAGGAAAACTCTCGTGCTGGAAAGGACCTGTCTGGAGGAGGCCCCGGGGAGTGTCGGGGTGTATATGGCGAACCAAAGGAAACTTCGACCCAAACCATATAACTGGAAATTCTGGCATCGCTGGCTGTTATGGAGTCTCTGGGCGGCGCTGGCCTTTACCTCGACCGCCTTAGCCCAATCTCAGGGACAAGACGATGTCTTAGCCCTCCTCGCCAGGGGACCTGCCTTGGGCTCGGAAAGCGCCCCCGTCACGATCATCGAACTCTCTGACTTCCAATGTGTCTTCTGTGCGAAGTTTTGGAGAGAGACACTCCCAAGCCTCGAAGCCGAGTACGTGAAGGCGGGCAAGGTCCGGTTCGTGTATGGCCACCTGGCCATCCTGGGGAGACAGTCGGTGACATCAGCCCAGGCGGCGGATTGTGCCGGGGAGCAGGGGAAGTTCTGGGAATACCACGATGTACTCTTCGCCTTGAGGGGTCCCTTTGCCCTGACGAACGGCAAGCTCAAGGGGTATGCCAGAGAAGTTGGGCTTGATGTAGAGTCCTTTGATCGATGCCTGGACTCGGGAAAATATGCCCAAAAAGTGAAAGAAGAGACAATGGCGGGCCTCTCCCTGGGGGCGCGGGCGACCCCCGTCTTTTTCATCAACGGCATGATGCTGGTTGGTGCGCACCCCCTGGAGACCTTTCGGGAAATCATCGAAGAGGAACTCCGGGCGGGTCGGGATCGCCAAGCACCAGAAAAGGACAGATAGCATTCGATTGAGGCTCGAATCCTCTTCGACGCACTACCCGATCAGCCGCTGAACCCACCTGCCTCTCCTGGGTCTTTGCCCGGGAGGTCACGGTCTCACCCAAGCCCGCAGCCCGCTTTCCCAGACAAAAGATATAAATTAGAGCACCCCCTTGAGGCGGATCTACAGCGCCGAAAGTGGTTCGTGGGGATGTGCAAAAGGGCTTGACAAGGTAAGTCTGATGATATAGATTTATCAGTGGAATCAGATATTGCTGATACATGAAGACATACGGGAGGTGGGACAAGATGGCGAGGCAAGGGAAGAACAAGCGGGGGGCATCGGTGGACGAGAGAGCGGGCTGCTGTCGCGTTGAATCGCTGATCAGTGTCGATGAGCGGGGTCAGATGGTGCTCCCGAAAGACCTCAGAGAACGGGCTGGCATCCGTCCAGGCGAGAAGTTGGCCGTCATCAGCTGGGAGCAAGGCGGGGAAGTCTGCTGTATCTCACTCGTGAAAGCCGCGGCGCTGACGGAGATGGTGCGGGGCCTGCTCGGTCCGATGATCGGACAGGCTGCGTCGCGCCGATCGGAATAGAGTAAGGAAGGAGAACGAATGTGAAAGGCGAGGACATCAAGACAGTCGTTAAGGAAGCGTATGCCGGCATTGCAAAGCAAGGCCGGTCCGGGTGCACTCCTGCCACATCGTGTTGCGAAAGCGTCGATGTAACTCAGGAGATGAGCAGGAAGGTCGGCTACTCCGAGGAAGACCTCCACAGGGTTCCTGGAGGTGCAGACTTGGGTCTCGGCTGCGGGAACCCGGTTGCCCTGGCCTCGTTACGAGAGGGCGAAACGGTGCTTGATCTTGGGTCAGGCGCCGGACTGGATGTCTTCGTTGCAGCGCACAAGGTGGGAAATGCCGGGAGAGTGATCGGTGTCGACATGACACCAGCGATGATTGTGCGCGCGAGGGAAAACGCCAAGAGAGACAACTACGAGAACGTCGAGTTTCGACTGGGCGAAATTGAAGACCTGCCAGTGGCCGACAACACCGTGGATGTCGTTATCTCGAACTGCGTGATCAACCTCTCCCCTGACAAACCGCGCGCATTTCGAGAAGCCTTCCGGGTGCTCAAACCAGGTGGGAGGCTTATGATCTCAGATATTGTCTTGCTCGAAGAGCTCCCGGATCCTGTCCAGCGCTCTGTGGAGGCGTATATCGGATGTATTGCGGGAGCGATGCTGAAAGACAAATACGTCGAGGCCATCCGGGCGGCAGGATTTCGGGATATCCGGATCGTTCAGGAAGCGCCGTTTTCGCTGGAGTACTTGACGAACGATCCGACCGCAAAGGCCATCATGGAAGATTCAAGCCTACCACCTGATGAACTTAGGAGAATTGCCAGCTCGACCATCAGTCTAGGAATCTCTGCGGTCAAGTCGCCGGCATAGAATTGCCCAGTCGACAGGAAGCTGACGTACCCCATTCAGACGCGGAATCCCATCTGGTGGCTTGCCCCTTACCAACCCTCAGCGTCTGTCGGAACGCGAGGACCGGGGGTGCGGTTAACTTTAACCTCCCCCACGGGCGCTTTAGGTACAGTGGCACGGAGGATACAAGTCCCCCTTCCCGGCTCGTTCTCGGACTGCTCTGAAAAGACGTAAAATCGCATTGTCCGCGTACGAATTCATTAACCATCCGGGAATGCTTCCTCCGGGGTCCGTGAAAACATAGTAATAGGCCAGTGTCTTTTTCCCTCCCGCCTCGGGGACGAGGTGCCAGTAGCCCTCGTTCGTACGAGGAATAATCGGGTCGGACCCTGCATCCTCGTAGGCTTCTTTGACTTCCTGTAGCGTACAGGAGAAGGTCTCGTCTTTCCGCCAGTACACGAAGTACTCGCATGGGTGATCTCGGTAATTCCGGATGCGCTTGGTTCGGAAATTGATGAATCGGTCCGAGAAAGGCCAGGGAAAGTCAAGGTACTGGCAGCCATACTCCTCATCAGCACCGCCATTCTTGACAATGCGGCTTTTCAAATAAGGGATGAACTCGACCAGGCGGTGCGAATCCGTAAGGACTTGAAACACCCGACACGGAGGAGCATCGATTACCCCTTTCCCAATGGCTTCCTTGAAGGCGCTTCCGCTTCTTTCCCGCAAGAATATGGTTACGCCATCCTTCTCCTTGACGCGCTCCCACGTGGAGTCCTCATCTGGCCTTTGCAACTGCGGGGAGGTCGGGCGAGGCTCGGCAAAAGATATCGCGGATGCCAGGAAGAGGAACAAAAAGAAGAAGCCGAATTTACCACGGGTTGTCATAAGGCATCCTGTGTCAAGATGTGATCCCTCGATTTCGATCCTTAACTATTCCTTGCTTTGTTGCGACTTCACCGAGTACAGGGAAATATTCAAATATAGATAATACCCGAAAAGCCTCAGTCTGTGAATCGGGGAGAACCCTGTTTTTTCATCGGGAAAACTGCTCTGGTGTGCATGGGGAAATCTGCTATGCCACCATAGCGGAGGGAAGTCCGGAGGCCAGAGGCTCTGTCACCTCGAAATAACGGAACGCCCTCCCTGGCTCAGCCTGGGAGGGCCTCTCCACACTTCTGCGGCCCCTGCGCGGGGTGCCCTGGGGGCAAAATTTCATGCGGCCGGTCGAAGGATCACCTCTTTCTCGCCCTCCACCGTTTCTGCGTGCACGCGCTCAGGTCCTACCGCCAGGCGGTCCAGCCGCTCGGCGAGTTTCCGGAGACTCCGGCTCCCCTTCAGCGCGAGCTTTGAGCAATTACGCCCCAAGAGCAGGCCCGCG
>JAPUFX010000186.1 GCA_027293415.1 Candidatus Methylomirabilota bacterium | reverse complement strand
AGCAACAGGAAAACCAGCTGGGGACGATGCGGGCGGAACGCTCTCGGCTGGAGGATGCACGGGCCGTGGCCCAGAAGCAGCTCGACGGGATGCTCGAGAAGATGAGCTTCGACCGCAACGTATAGCGTTAACGATGACCGTTGACCGTTATCCGATGACCGTCAGTGACGAAAAGGCTTTTTCGGTCGTCGGTCAACGGTCATCGTGGGATTACCGCCGGGCCGGTCGCTTATCGGCCGGTACTGCCTGCTTGAGGTACCGGTAGTAGTCGCTGTCCGTCGTCAGGATCAGCACGGAGTTCTCGTTCTGTCCTTCCTTATACGCCTCCAGCGTCCGGGAAAAAGCGTAGAATTCCGGGTCCTTGCCGAAGGCCTCACCGTAAATCTTGGTCGCTGTGGCGTCCGCCTTCCCTCGAATCTTCTGGGCCCGCCGGTACGCATTAGACTCGATCTGGCGAAGCTCCTTCTCCATTTTGCCCACGATCTCGGCGCTCTCCCCCTCCCCTTCAGAGCGGAACCGGGCGGCGATGCGCTTTCGCTCGGAAATCATTCGCGAGTACACCTTCTCCCGGACGCTCTGGATATAGTTGAGGCGCTTGATGCGGACGTCGACTAGCTCGATACCGAACTGGGGGACGACCTTCCGGGCCTCGGCCAGGATGGCGCGGGTGAGCTCCTCGCGTCCGCGGATGATCTTCTTCTTGAGTTCCTTCTCCCGCTCCACCGGGATCTCCTCGAGCACCTTCTCCTTCGGTATCACCCACGAGGCGCTGCGGACCAGTTCCACCAGCGTGTTGCCCGAGACCTGGCTCCGGACCGCGGAGTCGATGATGTCATCGAGGCGTGATTGGGCCCCCTGTTCCGACGCCACGCTCTCGAGGAACTTCCTCGGGTCGGCGATCCGCCAGCGCGCCGTGGCGTCCACGCTGATGAACTCGCGCCCCTTGGTCGGGATCTCCTCCGGGTCCCCATCCCAGATCATGAGCCGTTTCTCAAAGAGAAGGACTTTCTGGACGAGTGGGATCTTAAAGTGAAGCCCTGCCTCGGTGACCGTGTCCCCGACGACCTTACCGAACTGCAGGATGATGGCCTGCTGACCCTCCTGCACGGTGTAAAAGGCGCCGGACAGGGCCAGGAAGACCAGGAGTCCGAGGATACCGACGGCGATCGTGAGCGTCCTCTTCATGGCTTCATCCCTCCTGGCGCCTGCTTGACACCCGATTCCAGGGAGAGCCAGGGGATCAGGGCCTTCTGGTCGGCGTCCACGATGTACAGAGACTTGGCCGCAGGGAGGATCGTGGTCAGCGCCTCCAGGTAGAGCCGCTTCCGCGTAACCTCAGGGAACCGCCGATATTCCGCGAGGATGGCCTGAAAGCGGTTCGCCTCGCCCTTGGCCCGGTTCACGCGCTCGAGGGCAAAGCCTTCGGCCTGGGCGATGGTCCGGCCCGCCTCTCCCCGCGCCTTGGGGATCTCGCGGTTGGCTTGCTCCTGGGCTTGGTTGATCGTCCGTTCCCTGTCCTGCCGTGCCTCGTTCACCTCGTTGAAGGCGGGCTTGACGGGGTCTGGTGGGGTGACATCCTGGAGCTTGACCGAGGTGATGCGGACCCCGGTCTCGTAAGTGATCAAAATCTTCTGCATCTCTGTCTTGACTTCTTCTTGGACGGCTTCCCGGCCGACGGTCAAGACGTCGCTTCCCAGGCGGTTGCCCACCACCTGCCGCATGACCGCTTCGGACACGTCCCGGATCGTGTCTATCGGCTCCCGAACTCGGAAGAGGAATTTTCCTGGGTCATCGATACGGTACTGAACAATCCAGTCGACGTCGATGACGTTCAGATCTCCGGTGAGCATGAGGGACTCATTCAGGAACTGCCTCGGCGAGAATCGGGTCCGTCGCCCTGGAACCTCGGTCCGGAACCCGAACTCCTCTTTGAGGACTCGCGCTGTTGGGATGAGGCGGACCGTTTCAACCCCGTAGGGAATCTTGAAGTGCAGACCCGGGCCCTCCGTCCGAACGACCTCTCCAAAGCGCTGGACCACACCGGTTTCCTCTGGCTGGACGGTGAACCAGCTCGACCAGAGAAGGACCACCGCCAGCACGAGGACCACGATGCCCCCGATGCCCCCAAAGGGCACGCGTCGGCCGCGAAGTGGTCCCAGGAACCGCTCGATGAGTTCCCGGATGTCCACGGGAGGCCTCCCACCTCTCGGAGGCCAGCCTTGTGCTGCCATAGAGTACCTCCTTCGTTATGAATGAAGTTTCTGACCTGAACTTCCTTTGACCGTAGCACACTCGTCTCCCCGGTGCAACCGATCCTGGGCAGGCTTCGGGTTCCGGAGATCGGGTACTGTTCGCTCTGATCTCTTCTCAATTTCCCAAGGGGATCTCGCGGTTATGACAGCGGCAGCTCACCGGGGGCAACCCCCACGGGGCTGAACGCCTTCAGGAAAGGGAACTGCTCGGCGAGGGTTCTGGGGACCCTGCCGACTGGAAGGCCCAGGTGATGTTTCATCAGGTACGCATTGGCTGGTGCCTTGCCGCGAGGGTGGTTGTTGAAGAAGATAAAGGTGATTTTCGTCTTGTCCGCCAACGTTGCAATCTTGGGCACCCACTCCTCGAGCTCCCCCTCGCGGTAGAGGTAATCGTATCTTTCTGACGCCTCCTGATGCTCCCACCACGTCTCCGTTGCCCGGCCGTGGAAGCGCACGTAGCCCACATCGCTGGTCGCCTCGACGACGCGCGGTGGGAGCTTGGGGAGCTCCGGTTCATCCACACAACACAGCCCCATCTCCTGCTCACGCAGAAACGCAAAGACGGGCGAGGTGTACCAGGACGCGTTGCGAAACTCCACCACCAGGGGAACACTGGCCAGGGCCTCCCGGAGCCGGAGGAGATGGTCTCGGTTTTCTTTTTTATTCCAGAAGCTATAGGGAAACTGCGCCAGGACGCATCCCAGACTCTTCCGATCTTCGAGGACCCGGATGGCCTCGCGAAAGGCGGGCGCAGCGGTCTGAAAATTTTCGCGCCGGTGGGTCATATCGGCATGGGCCTTGACGCTGAAGGTCACCTCACCGCCCGCCTTTCTGTCCATAGCCTCCAGGGTCCTGGGGTGCGGCATTTGATAATATGTAAAATTGATCTCGAGCGTATCAAAGCACTGGGCATAATAAGCAAGCATATCCTGGTCCCGGAGCTTGGCCGGGTAAAATACCCCCTTCCAGTCGGCGTACTTGAATCCGGAGGTCCCGATCTTGATCGTGTCGGATGCCAGGGTGGCGTCTCCTTACTCCATGCGGACGTGCCATTGCTCGTAGAGGTTGTCCGAGATCTCGTGCACGAACCGGGAGGGCTTCAGAATGAGCTCCCGCCGGCGGAAATCGGTCCCGCGTTGCGGGTGGCAGAGGTAGAGATGTTCCTTGGCCCTCGTCGTCGCCACATAGAAGAGACGTCGCTCCTCCTCAAGCCCGCCCTCCTCGCGGAGCCCCGCTGCAGAAGGAAACCAGCCGTCGACTAGCCAGATAAGGAAGACCACGCTCCACTCCAGGCCCTTGGCCTGGTGAATGGTCGATAGGATCAAAAGTTCATCCCGGGGCTCATCCCACACCACATCCTCGCCGGTGATCACCCCGGTGAGGGAGAGTTCCGTGAGAAACGCCTCCAGTGAAGGATAGCGCAGGGCGAAGGTCGCCAGTTGCTGCAAGTCCTCGAGCCGAGAAGCCCAGTTGGGGTACCGCGTCTTCAGATACTCCTGGTAGACACCGTCGAGCACGGTGTCGATCATCTCGGCGGGAGCCTGGGGCAGGGCAAAGAGCCTGGTCAACAAGGTCAAGAACTCCTGGAACCCTCGCCGGGCTCTCGACCCCAGATGTGGCGCGAGTGCCTTGAGTGCCTCTAAATCCAGTTGCCCACTTTGACTAGCGACTGCCTGCCAGATCTGCTCAGCCGTGGCATTGCCGATACCCGGGTGGAGCTTCACCGCGCGCTTCCACGCCAGCTCATCCTTGGGGTTAACGACGATCCGAAGGTAGGCGACCACGTCCTTCACGTGGGCCTGCTCGTAGAACCGGAGTCCGGAACGGATGTCAAAGGGGATGCCCCGCCTCGTCAGTTCCAGCTGCAGTTGAATACTCTGGAAATGGGCCCGGTACAGCACGGCCATATCATTGAGGGGAATTGCCTCATCCCGGAGCTCCAGCGCGCGTTGGGCGACGAAGGCGGCCTGCTCCTCCTCATCGGTGAGGGAGGTGAGGGCAGGCTTTGGCCCAGACGGTCGAACCGGTCTCAGGGTCTTGTGGTACTGGTCGATGTTGTGGAGGATGCTGGCATTGGCCAGGTCGAGCACTTCCGGCGTGCTCCGGTAATTGGTCTCCAGCTTGTGGACCTGGGCATCGGGATAGCGCTCGGTGAAGCGGAGGATATTGGCATACTTCGCCCCGCGGAAGGCGAAGATCGATTGGGCGTCATCCCCCACGACCATGAGGTTCCGGTGATGCGAAGCCAGCAGGTCCAGGATTTCCCCCTGTATGGCATTGGTGTCTTGATACTCGTCGCAGAGAACGTGGAGGAACCGCTGCCGGTAAGAGTCCAGCACCTCGGGATGTTCCTTCAACAGGCGGAGCCAGAGCGAGAGGAGGTCATCGTAGTCGACCAGGTTGTCCTTGAATTTTCGCTCCCGGTACCGCCGGCCGATCGCAAGGATCTCCGCCTCAAAGAGGGTGAAAAAGGGGTAGCGGTCTTCCAGGACGTGGGCGACCGAACGCTCAGCGTTGATGGCGGTACTGAGGATGTCTTGGAGCACATCTCCTTTAGGAAAGCGATGTTTCGTCACAGAAATCCCCAGATCGGTCACGCACACCTGGAGGAGTTCTTTGGCGTCTTCGCGATCGAGGATGGTGTAACTGTTCGTGAGGCCGACGAGGGTGGCATGACGGCGAAGGATCATATTGCCGATATGGTGGAATGTTCCCCCCCAAACCTGGGTACTGTCGCCCCGGGTCACCTCAGTCACTCGCCGCAGCATCTCGCGGGCCGCTTTGTTGGTGAAGGTGACCAGCAGGATCCGGGAAGGGTTCGTCCCCTGATCGATGAGGTAAGCCACCCGGTAGGTGATGACACGGGTTTTGCCGCTGCCGGCGCCTGCAATCACCAGGTGGGGCCCGCGACCAGCGGTCACCGCCTGCAATTGAGCGGGATTGAGCTCGGCCTCGTAGGCCGACAGATCCACCGGGGCCTTGAACGTCTTGAGGACATATTCCTTTATCTGGCTTGTCTCTCGTCTTCCGTCAGTCATTCACGCCTTCATCTTCCTTCCGTAAGCCCTCGAGCTGCTTTTCGAATTTCTCGCACGGGTCTAAATCATCCACGCGCGGGGTGAACCAAACGTAGTCGAAAGGAAGCGGGCCAGGCCCGAAATCTGAGGCGTACGCCCCGGTTTCCGTTTCGCCTTTCCGGACCTCCAGAAAAGTCAAGCTGACGACCGTTGCCCCGGGCCTCCGGCGGGCGAGGGAAGCCGGGACGCCACGATCCTTTCGGATATGCCCGGAGCCGGCGATCAGCACAGCACCGTCCTGCCGGTCGGCTGCGGCGAGACTGTCGGCCATTTGTGCGTCTCGAGCCCGCTGCACGGTGATCATGGCTTCGACCGTTGATGCCGAGGCAAAGCCGCAGTGGGCGTCGCGGATCTCGGCTGCCATTTCCGCGTGGGTCTCAGGGGTGAGCGGCTGGTCGAGGCCCAGCCGGGTCACCGTCCCGGCTTCCACCGCAGCCAGACCTTTTTGCCCGAGGGCCTGCGCCATGTCCCGGGGAATGTTCGTCGCGACGATCGGAAGTCCTGCCTCCAGGGCGACCTCGGCGATCGGTTGATAGAGCGCCCAGTCTGGCCAGCCGGAGCGGTCCCAGTGGACGGCGTCCGCGAGACCGGCGGCGTCGGTTGGTGCGACGGCCAGGTGCTGGACAATGGCTGGCCCCTGGTCAATGTCGAACATCTCGAATCCTATGGCGGGGTGGCGTCCGGCGGCGATCATGGCGCGGAGCAGCCATGCCTGAAGCCGATGGTGATCCGGGTTGTCGTGCTTCTCGCCGAGCAGGACGAACCGGCTTAGGGCCAGGCGCTCCACAAGAGTTGCAGGGTCAATGAAGCGAGCAGCCGCCACATCCCAGATGCGCCCGGTGAGCGGATGATCCCGGCCCAGGGTGGTTTGCCAATTCTCCGTCCGTTCGGTGGCGTGCGTTGCTCCGATCAGCAAGGCGCCGGTGACGAGAAGCTGGACGCTCAGGACAATCACCTCGCTCGCCTCGCCTCAGGTCCGTCACTCGAATCCACGTTCCTCGTTCCAGCCTTAACGCGCCTTCATTACATCGTTCAGCCGCCTGTTGAGAAACAGGTTACCAGCTTCGGCCGGATTGCGCCATCTAGAACCTCCATTCACCTCTCCGCCAAGAACGGAACACTTCAGGACGTCTAATCTCAGCCTCCGGGTGAATTAGACTGCACGAAAATGGTGTACATGCCGATGGCAGATCGAGCGATCGTTCGGGTAATCTATGCGTTTCACGAGTGTTCCAGTCACCTATTGCTCAGCCACCCACGCTGCAACCGTCCTTCAACCCTCAACGCGGTGCTCCCTGGCAACACACACAACAAAAACAACAAAGAACGGGGACAGGTCTATAGATTTGAAATTATCCTTCTTTCTATATTGCGGAGAACCCGATCCCAATTCGGATCTTCCCTTCTGAGCCTCGCTACCCGGCCCGCGGCGTGACTCACTGTCGATTCTTCCACCCCCAACGATCCGGCCAGGGCCTTAAGCGACAACCCCCCTCTCTCGCGTCCCAAGTAGAACAGAACGGCTCTCCCTGGATCGGACCGCCCCCCCGTTTTCAGGCGCAGCAACTCCGGTAACGCCGCCTCGACCTCCCGTCGGATTTCGTTGTACGTTGGCCGGGCCTCCAGTTGCCTTCGACTCGGCACTTCCCGGTCCCGTCCCCGCGTCACTTTCCCGCGAACAAAGCGCACAAATTGCGGCCCCCCCAAAACCACCTGCGCGATCACCTGCTCCCAAGGCCGCTCCACGCCTCGACGAATCCCCTCCGCCACAAATGTCCGGTAGGCATTCTGGCCCCTCGAAAGGTTTCTCCCAAAATATCCCAAAACCGCCTGCCTCGTCAGCCAAACCGGCGCCTGGCGTCTCCCAATGTAGGCCAGATAACTGCTCCAGGGATACCTCCCCAACCGCACAGCCCGCCGGGCTCGGATCGGATTCAGATGCATATAGCGGGACAGTTCCAATAGATAACCTTCTTTCTCTACGACGATAGCCTTATAGCGTCCTTGAAAGAGGTGCCCGCTCCGACGGTGAACCCGGTTAAAATACCCCGTGTAGACACCGTTGAGGTGCCGCAGGGCCAGGGATAAGTTGGCTTCCGGTGTCTCTACGAGAAGATGATAGTGGTTGCCCATCAAGACGTACGCATGCAGGAGGAGGCGGTAGCGATCCACCGTCTGAGCGAGGAGGGTAAGGAAGGCTTCGCGATCAGCATCGGACCGAAAGATGGCCTTCCGTTCGTTGCCTCTTGCCGTGATGTGATACAGCGCCCCGGGATATTGCAGTCGCAATGGTCGGGTCATGATCGCCTCGCGATGAGATGACCCGCAGCCTACCACCGAATTTAGTTAAAGTCAACTTTGTAGACCTGACCCCACCCGCATTCCCTGAGATGACCCGCAGCCTACCACCGAATTTAGTTAAAGTCAACTTTGTAGACCTGACCCCACCCGCATTCCCAGCTTCGGAACCGCTCCACGAGCTTTCCCAGGCGCGTGATGTCTGCCCGAGTATAGACTTCACCACTGTACGAGACCAGGCTTTTCTCGTGGATCAATCGGCGCAACTGGTTGACAGCGGCCCTCCCCTGAGCGTCCAAAGCGACGACCTCCTCGATGAGGTCTACGAGATCGCGGTGATCCTCTCCCCTTGATTTTATTCCCGCGACTTTGATGGTAATGGCATCAGCGTACGCGATGGCCGCGTGGATGATCAATACGCCAGCCGCGTTCCAATACTCGAACTCCCGTGCGACCTCCGCCCCCTGGTAAAAGTTGTCCGCGACCCGGAGATAGTCCAGGCTTCGGTGGAGATCCACGCGGTCCCGTTTACGCCTTCTGGCCATCTATGTGCCGCACCAGTTGCCCGCCGAGGAACGGCTGGGCCTCGCGCAACAACGTTCGGACCAGTGGATCCCTTTTGGCATTACGACGTCGAAACTCGTCCCGGGTGAGGATGATCGGGGACAGACGGGCCCCGAACCGTTTCCAGATGATGGCCGCCACCTCCTGTACCCGCGCGTGGGCCTTCTCCTTCGCCTGGGGGGATGACACCACCAGGCATATGTCGAGATCGCTTTCCGGCACCTCTTCGCGGCGGGCGACGCTGCCGAAGATGGCGCCCGAGAGAGCTACGTCCTGGAAGTGGCGTCGAAGCACGTCTTTCAATCGGTCCTCGAACCGTCGCTCAAATTGCAGCAACGGCACAATTCCCCTGGCGATCAGCTCGTGTTCTCGATTCAGAGTAAACAGGTGGGCACGGCCCACCCGCTGTCGCCGAAGAAGGCCGAGGGCCTCCAAGCGGGAGAGGGCTTCGATGCAGGCTTGGTGGTTCATGCCGGCCTGCCGCGCAATTTCCCGACCAGTGAGGCCGTGGGCGGAGTCGAGAAGCACCCGGAGGACGGCAATCTGACTTCGTGCCGACAGGATGTGATCAAGGGGACGATGAATGATCATCGGATATGCTCTCCCTATTCGCTGTCTAAATCACCAGACATTTGTCCGGAATTCTAGACAAAACTTCCTTGCCTGAATGGGGGCTGGCAGCGTCTTTATCAGCGTTTCATGGGAGCTTGGGGCAGGACTCCAATCGTGAAGGTGCAGACGCCGGTCGCGGGGTTCGGGGACCGACCCAGGCAGTTGAGGTTCCAAGATGATTGGGTGGGTGAGGGTCCTCCAAAGGCACCGTCATGAGAGGAAGGGATGGCGGGTGCGGCTTAGCGTTTCCGGAACTGGTAGACGATTTCCCCGGGCCGAACCAGGCCCAGGTCCCGCCGGGCGATCTCCTCAGCCTGGGAGGGAAAACGGCGCAGCGCGTCGACCTCTTGCCGGAACAGTGCATTCTCGCGCTTGAGTGCCTCGATCTGCTGCGCCAGATCTGCCTTGAGCCGTGCCATCCGGTAAAGCTGAAGGAGGCTCCGATCTCCCGACAGCGAGAGGAGGGGCAGAAGGCCCAAGAAGCAGAGGACCAGGATCAGGCCACGCCGCGGTCGTTGAGTCTCACACAGTGTGCGGTCCCGCTTCGTCATCACCGCGCTCGGAAGTGGCGGAAGGCTTCCGCCCCGGGAAATCGGGCCGCCGGCCCCAGCGCCTCTTCGATGCGAAGCAGCTGATTGTACTTGACCGTCCTGTCGGTCCGGGAGGCAGAGCCGGTTTTGATCTGTCCGGCGTTCACTGCCACGGCGAGGTCGGCAATTATGGTATCTTCCGTTTCCCCCGAGCGATGGGAAATCACGGTGGCGTACGCTGCCTGTTTTGCGATAGCGATGGCCTCCAGGGTTTCGGTCAGGGTGCCGATCTGGTTTACCTTGATCAGGATGGCGTTGGCAATTCCCCGGGCGATTCCCTCGCGGAGGATCGCGGCATTCGTCACGAAGAGGTCATCCCCCACGAGCTGGACCCGATCGCCGAGGGCCGCCGTCAAGAGCGCCCATCCCTCCCAGTCTCCCTCGGCCATGCCGTCCTCGATGGACACGATTGGATACTGCTGGACCCACCGGGCGTAGAAGTCCACCATCTTTTCTCGACTGAGCTTGACCTTGTTCCCGGCGAGGAGATGATACCGGTCACCCTCGTAAAACTCGCTGGCCGCCGGATCGAGCGCCACAAAGAGGTCCCGGCCTGGGTGATAGCCGGCCTGTGTGGCGGCTTCAAGAATCAGCTCTACCGCCTCTTCGTTCGAACGAAGATCAGGGGCAAAGCCTCCCTCGTCTCCGACGGCGGTGCTGTAGCCTCGCTTTTTCAATGCGGCCCGCAGGCTATGGAAGACCTCGACCCCAATCCGGAGCGCCTCGGCGAACCGTCCACCGGCGAGCGGGACGATCATGAATTCCTGGAAATCTACGTTATTGTCGGCATGCTTTCCCCCGTTGAGGATATTCATGAGGGGGACCGGAAGGTCCCGGGCCGCCGCCCCCCCGAGATACCGGTAGAGCGGGAGGCCGGTTTCCTCCGCCGCTGCCTTGGCGACGGCGAGGGAAACCCCAAGAAGGGCGTTCGCGCCGAGCTTGCCCTTCGTGGGGGTGCCATCCAAACGGCACAGGGTCTGGTCCACTAGGGGCTGGTCGAGCGCCTCCAGTCCGATAATATCTTGGGCGATCAGCGTGTTGACATGTTCGACTGCCTTCTGGACTCCCCGACCCGAGTACCGCTGGGCGTCTCCATCTCGAAGCTCCACCGCCTCTCGCTCTCCGGTGGAGGCTCCCGAGGGGACTGCTGCCCGGCCAAAGGCTCCGCTCTCCAAGGTGACGTCGACCTCGACCGTCGGGTTCCCCCGGGAATCCAAGATCTCGCGGGCATGGATGTGGGCAATGTGACTCATGAACCGTACACCACCTCTTGCCCCGCCTCGGTGAGCCTCTCCAAGTCTTGGGGATTCTTTGCTTCCACGTAGAGACGGACCACCGGCTCCGTTCCGGAGAGCCGGATCAGGATCCAGCTGCCATCCTCGAATAGCAACTTGGTCCCGTCGACCCGCTGCACCTCCTTAACCACACGCCCGACGAGTTGGTGCGGAGGCTCCTCCAATTTCGGTAGGAGGCGTTCCCGCTCCTCGGGACTCAGGGTAAGATCGATCCGCCGGGAAAGGAAAGTGCCGACCTCCGTATACAGCTCATCCAGGAGCTGCCGCAGAGATAGCCCTCCCCGGTTCGCCACTAATTCAGCCACGAGCAGGCACGCCAGGATTCCATCCTTCTCTGGGACATGGCCACGAATGGAGAGTCCGGCACTCTCTTCGCCAGCGAGGATGACCTTCTCCTCGCTGATCAATTCACCGAGGTATTTGAATCCGACGGGGGTTTCGTATAACGGAACGCGATACTGGCTTGCGACGGCATCCAACAGATGTGTGGTCGCCACAGAGCGTGCGACCCCCCCCTGGAGGGGGCGCGTGGTGAGGAGGTGTTTCAAGAGCAGCGCCAGGATCTGGTTGGCGCTGACAGCCGTGCCGTCGCTGTCCACGATGCCGAAGCGATCGGCGTCCCCGTCGGTGGCAAGGCCCAGGTGGGCCGTTCGGCGTCGCACCCGCTCCCCCAATTCGGCAAGCCGCTTGGGTCCCGGGTCCGGTGGGGCGCCCCCGAACAGGGGGTCCCGCCAGTCATGGAGGACTTCGACCTCGCACCCTGCATCCCGGCAGGCCGCGTCCAGATACCCCCGGCCGGTTCCGAAGAGCGGGTCTACCACGACCCTCAACCTTGCGCGGCGGATAGTCTCGTAATCCAGGAGGCGACGAAGGTGCGTTAGATAAGGATGCAGCGGGTCAATCATCGTGAGGAGCCCCGCCTTCTCTGCCGCCTCGAGCTCCAAGACCTCTACCTGGGGACCCGTCCACCGCTCGTGGGCCTTGGCCTCGATGAACTGCGTGACGTCGGGCAGTGCCGGAGCACCGGTGGCCATGGAAAATTTGATCCCACCCCACTCCGGTGGGTTATGAGAAGCGGTCACGGTAATGGCTCCTCCTGCTTCCCGTCGCACGGTCTCGTACGCAACGACAGGGGTGGGCGTATCCCGATCACACAGAAAAACGTGGATTCCGTTCCCGGTGAGGACCTTTGCCGCCTCTTCTGCGAATCGTTCTGCGAGGAAGCGGGAATCATACCCGACCACGATCCCTCGCCCTTCGAGACCTGCTGCGTTCAGATGGTCGGCGATGGCCTGGACCACGACCCGTGCGTTGGCGAAGGTGAAATCATCGGCGATGATCCCCCGCCAACCCGATGTTCCAAACCGTATCCGAGCCATGACCTCCTCACAGAATTGCGCAAAGATACAGGGCAGTATAGGAAGCGTGACTCGAAACTGTCAAGGCGAATCGGGCCGCCGGAGACATGCGAAGTCCGAAGTATTCCTTGCCATTGTGGTGGATTGAGCGGACGGTCCTGGGAGAAAAAAAACGAGGGTGGGCCGTTGAACTGCCGGGAGATTCGAGAGTCTCACTCGGGGACCCCGGTCAACGGATCATTTTGTGGTCTGGGAAATCTCTTGCGAAAACCTCTGAATTTCATTATAGTTTTAGAGGGTATAGTCGTGTTCGTGCCACTTCATTCCGCGGTGGAGTCATGTGCACATGACCTATGGACGCCGAGCGCCCGCTCCTATTCGGCCTGCGATGAACCTCCTGCCATCTGAGTGCGGGTAAAGGGCCTGGATCCTTGCC
>JAPUFX010000185.1 GCA_027293415.1 Candidatus Methylomirabilota bacterium | reverse complement strand
TCGAGTCTCTCCAGAGGCAAAAGGTAGCCTGTCCCCGTTTCCTCTTCCAGAACGTTCTCCCCCTTAGTCCTCTTTGTGAGTGACCACCCTTAGCTTGCCTCCCCAGGAGGAAAGTGCCCCATAGTTGCAACCGCCCTGCTGTCCCTCTGACCGAAGACTGAGCGTATGCGTACCGGGCGAGACAGGTCCCAAATTAAGGAGACCTGTGTGCAAGGGTAATTTTGCAAAGGTACCTGCAGCACCGGGCCAACCTAAGAAATCGGTGGTCATCTTTTGCGTTCCGTCGACAAAGATATGAACCTTTAGGGACGAACACGAATATGGGGAAAGGACAAAATACTGTGCCTTAAGAAGACCCTGGGTTTCAATCCGTATGGAAAACGGGGGATCACAGAGCTGTCCTGTACTGGTACAGTTTACACTAACTGGCACTGTGATAGTTTCCAGCTTTTCCGCCCTTGACGTAAGACGTCGCTGCATTGCTGCAATCTCGTCAGGCGTCCGGCTAATATTCGAGATCCTCAGTGCTTCGACTACGGCATCAATCTGCTCTTGCCGCCCCGTACGGGTGTCATCACGAAAGAAAATCGCCTGACGGGGGGGTGCTTGAAAACTTGCGTCTGTAGGCCCAATAAGGCTTCCCTGGAAGTAGACGTCCACCGTGCGTGGACCTGTGGAAACGAACGCCAAATAATGTTGTTCGTTACCGTGCACCTTTCCTCCACCTCTCACGGGATGGGGATAGGCTTGGATTCCCTTGTCTTTGTAATACCAGCCACGATCATTGGCATCCTCAAAGCTGAAGAGTTTACCCCAGTTGCCCGTTGCACTTGGCGTCAACACAATCTCGATTGTGTAAGGGGGAACCAAAAGATTTGCAAAGGTACTCCAGTCAATGCCGGTTTCGTTGGTGCGCGACACATGGAGCCCCTGGCCCCAGGGTGTTTTGACAAACTCTCCGCCTAGGAGGCGCGCATGTCGGCCGGTCCCGCTACTGTCATTGACGTTGCCGTTGAACTCGAATCTCGCGAGAACGTTAGAGTCGATTTCGAACACCTGATTCCTGCCGATAGAAATAGCCTGTGCCCATTTCTTGTGCTTGCCATATTGCAGGTGGTCGATTTCTATCCCCCCGCTGGTATTGCTTATCTTGATAGAAGAGATGCCACTCGCGTTAATTACTCCAAAAAAGTGATCTTCCGCCGTGGCTCCATTATGCGTGTTGTCGGCGATTGCAACCGGACCGATGGTCCCTAAGGACACGCCATCCGGACCAAAAGCTTCAAATAGCGTCGTTCCCGCCCCGTCGGTCCATACGAGGCCAGCATGCGTGGGCGAGCCAAGGATACTAGCGTCGAAGGAGAACGTGATGCCCGTCGAACCGGACCAAGAGAAGAAGGAATCGCCATTTGACCCGCTGCCGTCGATCACTCCGTCGTCGGCATCAACAGAATCGTGTAAGCCTCGACCAAAAACTACACTGGTAACACCACCCGCGCTCGCGCTCACACCGGGCGTGTTGAGCAGGCCGTCCTCGAAGTCCGCAAGAAAAGTCCCACCTGAAATGATGTCAGCATTAAATGGACTGTCCGCCTGGCTCAGGTAAGGTGTGGGACCTAAGAATTGGACTTCATGCCTGTTCCCGGGGCGAAACACTTCGGGCGGCACCGCCTGGTAGGTGACCACGGTGGCCGCGGCCAGGGCCACCGCTGTGACGGTCGATGCGGCGGTTCCGGCCGCGCCTGTCCCCGCTGCCGCAGTGGTCGTCGCTCCGGATGCCTTCTGTGGCGCAGCGGCTGCGGCAATTTTTTTTATGTAGCCCAGAATCCAGCGGGCTGCTTGTTCTACCCAGCTGTGTAGGGTCGTCATGAGGCCGGTCAATCTCAGGACAAGTGACCATATGCGCTTGAGCCTGTCGTAGCGATCCATCCAGTGCTTTACCAATACGTCGAGCTGATCTGTCCACTCGTCGATTGCCCGGATCACGTGCGTGAGGGATAGCGCGCCAGGTTGCTGTACCACCTCGGATCCGAACAGGACGTCATGCCAGGTCCGCCGCCTGGCATCCCGAAAGATGTTAAGGAACCCAAGCAGAGCAAAACTCG
The DNA here is from genome assembly GCA_027293415.1 of Candidatus Methylomirabilota bacterium. Lineage (NCBI taxonomy): Bacteria > Methylomirabilota (SeqCode) > Candidatus Methylomirabilota bacterium. Next base: position 687 of record JAPUFX010000185.1, on the reverse strand, counting down.
AGGCGAGGTACCCTACGGTCGAGCGAAGGAGCGCAGGCAGCCACCCGAGTCGGCCGCCGTCTGGTCTCTGGACTGTAAGGGCCATCATCGCTTTCCCCAAAGTGCAGCCGAAGATGGCTAGCGAGACAGCGTGATAGGCAGCGAAAATGGCTAATAAAACCCACGACCCGCCCCCAGTGATGAGAGTGACGGCCGCCACAAGCCCAAGGTCGATGACGAATGCGATTACCCGCCTGAGTGTCGACGCTGGCACGAGCTCCGCCCGATCAGACGGGCCGGGACCATTCGCCTCTGGCACGGATTTGGGTGTCGAGGCGGGATCGTTCTCCATGCTCAGGTTCCCCTATGCCATCTGAACGATATATAGATAGAATCCGAAAAGTAAAACGCCTTCGCGGGCCGTGCTCCGCCCGAGAAGGCGTCAGAAGTTTCTGATGCGCCAGTGATTCGGAGGTGGGGTAGTTGTCAAGCTCACCCCGGTTTCATCGGTGCCCCCCTCTTGTGGCCCCAAGTATCCCCAAGTGGGGTAGGGGTGTCAAGTGGCAGGACCTAGCAGGGGGGTGGGGTAGCTTATCTAGCCCGTTTCCCTTCCAGCTCCTGCCGCACCGCCTTGACCTCCTCCCGGTCACCGCTTGGCGCCGGTCGCCTTCTTTTCCTTCTCCAGTTCGGCCAGCTTCTTCTTGACCC
>JAPUFX010000184.1 GCA_027293415.1 Candidatus Methylomirabilota bacterium | reverse complement strand
TCCCCCAGTTGGTGGATTGGCATCAGCGATTCGGCCCCCGAGGTCTCGTCGTCATCGGAATCCACTCACCGGAGTTCCCATGGGAGAGACCCCTGGACAAGGTGAGGGCCGCCTGCCAGGAGTTGGGGATCGCCTACCCGGTCGCCCTCGATAACGACTTTGCCGCCTGGAAACGCTTTCGCACCCGCTACTGGCCCACCCTTCACCTCATCGACAAGCAGGGAATCATTCGCTTCACCCGGATCGGCGAGGGAGGATATGCCGAGATGGAGGCGACACTTCGCCGGCTTCTCGATGAGGACTAAACCTGCCCGTATTTGATTTTCCAATAAGACTCTGTTAGAAAAGCGCTCATGGGTAACGGGCGAAGAATCGCGATCAGGGTGCCCGCGTCGACCGCCAATTTAGGCTCGGGTTTTGATGTCCTGGGCTTGGCCCTGGGCTTGTACAACACGATCGAGATGGAGACGACCTCTCGGGGGGTCGAATTGACCGTCGAGGGGGAAGGCGCGGAACGCCTGCAGGGGGAAGGGAAAAGATCTCTGGTCGTGCGGGCCGCTGAAGCGGCGTTCGTCCATCTCGGGGTCACCCCCCCGGGCCTCAAGGTCCATCTCAAGAACGAGATTCCCCTAAAGCGCGGGCTCGGCTCGAGTGGAACCGCGTGTCTGGGGGGTATTATCGGTGCGGCTGAACTCACTGGACGTCCCTTATCTCCCCAAGAGATCCTCAAGCTGGCGCTCCCCCTCGAGGGACATCCAGATAACATTACCCCTTCGCTGGTCGGAGGATTAACCGCCTCCTGTCTCTCAGGGGGCGAGGTCCGGTACGTCAGGATCCCTCTTCCCGAAGCAATCACTGTTGTGGCGGTGATTCCAGAGCAGCAGTTGAGCACCGCTGAGGCCCGGCGGGCGCTCCCCCGGCAGGTCCCCTTTGCCGATGCGGTTCACAATGTGAGCCGGGTAGCCCTGTTGGTGGGGGCCATGGTGGCGGGGGACCTCAGCCTGCTGGATGAGGCCACGCGGGACCGCTTGCACCAGCCCTACCGGGCCAAACTCTTGCCGGGTATGGAAGAGGTCCTGGAGGTGGCCAGGCGAGGAGGCGCTCTGGCCGCTTTCTTAAGTGGTGCTGGCTCCACGGTGGTGGCTCTGGTGAATCAGGGGGCCGAGACGGTGGGGGCAGAGATGGCAGAGGCCTGGGCCCGCATAGGGTTACGGGCAGAGGTCAAGGTCCTCGCGATTGACCGAGAGGGGATACAGCTCGCATGACGGAGGCCAAACAGACAAAGTTGCTGTACTGTTTGAGTTGCGGCGAAGAGGTTTCCAATTACTCCGTGGGCGTGGGAAGTGCTGTCCGGGCAGACGATTCCCTCCGCCGGATGACCGAAGATTGCGCTCCGGCGCTGTATCTCAACAAGGGGAAGGACGTCGCTCCGCCCCAGCTGGCTGAACGCGTCAAGGATATCGTCCCTCGCCTGCTCAAGTCCGCTAGGGCAGCATGAGGCGACCTCTATTTTTATCTCCTGGCATATCTCGCCGAGATTTCTGGCAAGCCGCAGCAGCCAATTTTCTGTTTTTCTCCAATATTAGCGCCTTCAATCTCCTCCCCCTGTATGTGAAAGATCTTGGTGGGTCCGTAGCGCGCATCGGATGGATTATGGGAGTCTACAGCCTGGCCGCCGTCATCTTCCAACCTCTGGTGGGGCGGTGGGTTGAACGATTTGGAATCAAGCGATTTCTCCTTTTGGGTGGTGCAACGGGTTTCCTGGCCTCAGCGAGCTTCGCCTTTCTGACAGAGTTAAGTCCTCTCTTTTCCCTCTTCCGCTTTCTGCAGGGTTTCGGTTACTCAGCCTTCTTCATTGCCAATCTGACCCTCATTGCCGAAATTGCCCCGGCCAGACACCGGGCCGAGGCGGTGGCCATCTTCGGTATTTCTGGTCTCGTCACGATGGGTGCGGCCCCCGCCTTGGGAGAGCTCGTTATTCAGGCCTACGGGTATCCGACATTTTTCGTCTCGGCCTCTCTCTTCTCTCTCGGTGGTCTCTTGGTGGTCGGGGCCCTGAAGCCCCCGGAGGTCGTTCCCGTTGATCTCAATAAGCGGCAGAAGATCCTTCGGGGAAACATCCTTCTTCCCCTGGTCATCTCTGGAATCTTCGGGATAAGCATCGGAACTCTCTTTGCCTTCTTCCCCCCGTTTGCCAAGGGGGTGGGGGGGGTAGAGAGAGTGGGAGGTTTCTACATTGCGTATGCCTGCTCTGGAATCGGACTCCGGCTCCTGGGCCGGCGCTGGGCGGATAAGTGGGGGCGGTGGCAGGTGGTTATCCCGGCCCTCCTCCTTTATGCCCTGGGAATGTTCCTCCTTGTCTGGCCAGGGCCACTCGAGGCCCAGCTCTGGGTCGGGGCACTGACGGGCGGTGCTCACGGCCTTCTCTATCCTACGTTGGCCGCACTCCACATGGATCAAGTGGAACCCGGGCGTCGTGGGCGGATGCTGGGCCTTTTCAGTGGTGCCATCGTCCTCGGCAACAGCGTGGGTCCAATGACCATGGGGGTCGTGGCAGAGGAGATCGGCTATTACGGGATGTTTGGGCTGACAGGAATGCTGCCTCTCGTGGGGATTTTCTTGATCGTGTACTCGCTCATGCGGCAACACTAGGGGCCTGGAGTCCTTGACCCGCCGTCTATCCTATGATAAGAAAAGGCTGTGGAGGCTCTTGGGGGGGGAACCCTGGGAGAGGAGAAAAGTTTGGGAAAAGGCCCGTTGGCTTCTGTCGTTGTTATCCGAGATGCCCGGAAAGCGGACAATCAAGCGCTGATCGAGCTGGACCGACAGTGCGCCATGGGGGGACCGATCCAACTCGTCCTGGATCGATCGCCCGATTTTTTTGCCCGCTCCCGCGCTTACAGCGCTTTCCGCCTGTTTGTGGCCGAGGAGGAAGGGACCATTATTGGTGTCGGCGGAGTGAGTTTTAAGACCCTTCGGGTGAATGGGATAACAGGCTGCTGGGCCTACTTGTATGATCTCAGGGTGCGTCCGACCCATCGTCGGCGAGGGGTGGCGACCCTGGTTGCCGATGCACTTAGGGATGTGATCCGCGAACAGGGCGTCAGCGGGGCCTATTCCTGGGTTGTCGAGGGCAATACGCCATCAGAAACGTTTGTGGAACGTCGGGGGAGTACTCCCCGCAAGCGGGCCGCCCTTGCGCTCTTGCCTGATTCGGCGGGTGGAACATCTGACGGCTTCGAGCGGATCATGGAGCGAAGCGACGAGGTGGCTTCTCTCTTAGAAGCCACCTACCGTGCGTACCAATTCACGCCGCAATGGGATGTGCCAACCCTGTATAGCACGGTAGATCGGCTGGTCCCGCTGGGGTGGCAGGGGATGTATGGAAAGCGGGTTCAGGGAAGGTTGGCCGTATGCTTTGGCCTCTGGGATTACCAGGGGGTGATGCAGATGGTCTTTCGCGGCGGGGGATCGGAAACTCAGGTCCGTCCCTTCTTCCTTTACCCCTTGGGGTGGCGGGACCTGGAACATCTTCGGGAGGCGCTTTGCGCGGCCCAGGGCATGACTGCCGCGCAGGGCGGAACGTTACTCCTCTCGTATGTCCCGGGAGATCCACTGAGCGCCTTTGTCCCTGAGGAGGCTTTCCGCGTTGGAATGACGCTTTATGTGCGCGGGATTTCCCAACAAGAGAGGCAGACTGAGGGACCTCTCTTTATCGATCCCGCAGATCTATAATTTTTGAGTAAGGGATCAAAGGAGGCTGGACGCACGAGGAGGAAAAGGTGATGGAGGCGGAGGTTCTCAAGCGAATTAGCCGCGGGATTATCATGCGGACTGGGGCGTACGTGACCAACGATCACTTCATGATCTCATCGGGACGGCACGCCCGCGAGTATGTGGAGAAACGGCTCGTGACCACCGAGCCGGCCTTCACCGAGGGATTGGGGGAGATCGTCGCCGCGCACTTCGCCGCTTCCCCCGTAGATATTGTCCTGAGCTCAGGGATCGGTGCCACAACCCTGGGGCATTGTGTGGCCAGGGCCCATCCCTCTCGCCCCAAGCTGCTTTACGCAGTCAAGGGAAAGGGAAAAGAGGGAGAGACAGAGGTAACGCTTCCCCGGGAGTTCCTCCCCTTCCTGAACCCCCGAAGTTCTGCCTTGATTATCGAGGACATTCTGACTACCGGCTCCACCGTCCGCGCCCTGATTCGTTTGGTGGAAAAGCGAGGTGGACGGGTTGTCGGGATCGGAAGCCTGTGGAATCGGCACCCGGGAATCAAGTTTAGCTGCCCTTTCTTCGCGCTCGTGAGTCAGGACTTCCCCACGTATTCGCGAGACGCGTGTCCCCTCTGTGAGAAGGGGGTCCCAATCAACACGGAGTACGGTGTGATCGTGGGTGCGCCCCCTCGGCGAGTTCGGGGAGCGCGTGGGAAGGGACCCCGGTCCAGGGCTCGGAGGTGATGCAGATGGAGGGCCGCGGGGACCTGATCGAGCGGTTAAAGCGAAATCAAAATGAAGAGATCCGCATCTTCCTCGCCGAAGCCGGAATCGACGTTCAAGTGTTCCGTCGTACACCCGAGGGGGAGTGGGTCCCGGCAGAGGAGCGGTTGCAGATCCCGGCTGACCTGCTCGATCGGTTTCGAGAGATCCTCCACGAAGCCGAGGAGAGTTCGACCCTCGAGGGACGGGCCGCCGCCGATCGTGCCCCCTTTGCCAACGCGAGTGAGGAAGAGTTCGCCCGGATCCTGGACTTCTATCAGGTCGAATGGCAGTACGAGCCGAGAAGCTTTCCGATCGATTGGAACGGCAGCGGGGAAGTCACCGAAAGCTTCACCCCCGATTTCTATCTTCCGCAGTTCGACCTTTATATCGAGCTGACCACGCTCAAGCAGGACCTCGTGACCAAGAAGAATCGAAAGATCCGGAAGCTGCGAGAGCTTTATCCGACAGTGAACCTCAAAGTCTTTTACGGGCGGGATTATCGAAAGCTGCTGGAGAGGTTTGGAATTGCCCAAAAATAATGAGCCCCGAGTGACCCCATCCGACTCTCCACCTCGGTGGCCGGATGCCCTGAGACCCATACCCCCCATCGTACTGCATGAGGGGAAAACCCTGCCGTGTCCCAGAAACCACCGGTCCCCCCGGATCGAAAGACCCGGTATCACAATCGGATCGAACCTCTCGGGACTCACTATGAATATAGGACGTGGATACTGACGTGTCAAGAAAGCCATCCGGCCATGTCCAAGGCGAGATGGCCGATGATATTGCCGAGATCCTGATCCCAGAAGCAGAGATCCAGGCCAAGGTCCGCGAGCTGGGAAGAGCGATCTCGAGGGACTATGCCGGCAAGGACTTGGTGCTCATCAGCGTCCTGAGAGGCGGCTTTGTCTTTCTGGCCGATCTCTGCCGAGTCATCACGCTTCCGGTGACCATTGATGTCATGGCCGTGTCGAGCTACGGCCCCGATGCAAGACCGTTGGGGGTCGTCAAGATCCTCAAAGATCTCGATGAAAGCGTTACCGACCGCGAGATCCTTGTCGTCGAGGATGTCATCGATACTGGCTTGACCTTGAGTTACCTGTTGCGGAACCTCGAGCCGCGGGCTCCCGCGAGCCTGAAGGTGTGTGTCTTACTGGACAAGCCAGCTCGTCGCATTGTCGACCTCCCCATCGCCTATCGGGGGTTCGAGGTTCCCGACAAGTTCGTGGTCGGCTACGGTCTCGACTACCGCCAACGGTACCGGAACCTTCCTTACATTGGCATCCTAACCAAGGAGGCCGTCGACCGCTGGAACCGCCAGTAGGGTTATTCCGTTTCCCCCGCTCGTGATGGGCGGGGCGGACGGGGGCATCAACTCTGAATAGGCATGATAGGTGGTATGGAAAAACGTCAGCATTCACGCTTCGTCCTGCGAATGCCGGTACTCTGCGAGAGCCCGATGGTGCGCGATTATCGCACGCTCGGGATCACGCGGAATGTGAGCCAGAGCGGGCTGCTGGTCGAGGCCGTCCTGCCGCTCCCTCAGGGCACGTCGACGGACCTCTGCCTGCTCTCGGGAGATCTTGTTGCTCGGGCCGAGGCGGTGGTGGTCTGGGCGGCCGAGGGCTCCCCAGGCCTGATGGGCCTGCCAATACCCACGTATGCATGACCTATCCAGGAGATATATCATTATAATAAGACGGCCATTGGGTTCTGATCCCGCAAGCCCAATGGGTCCGAGGAGATCGAAACAGTCCACAAGAGGTCCACGAAAGGTCCTATTATTTTGCCAGTTGGAGACCATGCGGGGGTGGGCTATGCTGGTGAGTAATCGGCTCTGGCAGGTGAGGGAGATCACCAGGATCTTCCCGGAGGTTTCATCCAGGCGAGTGATGGGCTGGTGCGAGAAGGGGATCCTCTTCCCCCAAGGACGAAAGGACATCGTCTACGGGACCGGGACGCCGAGGGAATTTGATCTTCCGAACCTGATTGAGATTGAGATGATCCTGGCGCTGCAACAATTCCTAGGCGAGCAGCACCGGATCCAGTACGTGGTCG
>JAPUFX010000183.1 GCA_027293415.1 Candidatus Methylomirabilota bacterium | reverse complement strand
GAAACCTTGGGAATCCAGTTGCTGAGGTCAGGGACATCGGTAGGGGCCAATTACCGAGAGGCGAATCGGGCGCAATCGCGAAGTGACTTCATCCACAAGATTGCGTTGGTCGAAAAAGAGGCGGCCGAGACGCAGTACTGGCTTGAACTTTTCGAGGATGTGAAGATCGGCGGTCCTGAAGACCGACAGTGGCTCCTTCAGGAATCTAATGCTTTGCTTGCAATTTTCACGAGTGTCGGCAAAAGCACTAAGTCCCGCCGACAGAGAATAGAGGACTGAGGTTCCGGAGTTGGATTCGGGGTCTGGAGTTCGTCGTTTGAGCCGGTAAATTCGAAATCCGAAATCCGAAATGTAGTACCGGCAATTGCTGATTTGAGATTTTGCGGTTCAGGTTTTCGGATTCCAACAAATCCGAAATTCGAAATCCGAAATTCGAAATCCTGTCATGTAAGTGAAAGGGCGAAGCCATGTATGAGGAAAATGGGAATCTAGCCTGGTACGCTATCCGGACACGGTCGAGGCATGAAAAGCTGGTTCACCAGCAGCTTGACTCCCGCAGGGTCGAGGCCTTTCTACCACTCGTAGAGCGTCGCCGGCGGTGGAAAGATCGGTGGAAGAACGTGGATTTTCCCCTGTTCCCGGGCTATTGCTTCGCCCGCTTTCCGTATCAGGACCGGCTGTCAGTTGTGACCGCTGTGGGCGTGGTCCAGATCCTGGGAATCAATGGGATCGCGATTCCGGTCCCCGATCACGAGATCGAAGCCGTCCGCCAATTGGTGACGTGCACCCTTCCCTTTGATCCTCACCCGTATCTCAAAGAAGGAATGGAAGTGGAGGTGGTGCGGGGGTCCCTGGCAGGCGTCCGCGGGATCCTGATCCGCAAAGGCGCGCGCGCTCGCCTGGTCGTGGCGATCAGCCTGATTCAGCAGGCGGCGTCCGTCGAGCTGGATGCCGCCGACGTCCTCCCGGTGGGGTAAGACCCAGCTCCCGTCCGAAGGATGAATACCGCCTGGTCGAACAGCAATTCCACCTTACATCAGACTCATAGCATCATGAGTGTCAGCTGAGGAGTTACAATGCGTATATCAATCATCGGAACGGGTTACGTTGGCCTTGTGACAGGGGCGTGTTTCGCTGAGTTTGGACTGAACGTCATTTGTGCCGATATCGACCCTGAACGGATAGAGGTACTCCAAAATGGTAAGGTACCATTTTATGAACCCGGTCTGGAACAACTCGTAATTTCAAACGTCCGCCAGGGCAAGCTTGAGTTTACAACCGACATCGAGAAAGCCGTCGGGAGCAGCCTCGTCATATTTCTCGCTGTCGGTACACCGCCAAACGGCGACGGTTCCGCAAATCTCTCTCAAGTCCTCCAAGCGTCAAGAACAATCAGTCAATTTATAACTGATTACAAAGTCGTCGTGACGAAAAGCACGGTGCCCGTCGGGACGACGAGAAAGATTGAAAAAGTCATAATGGACAGCCTTCCCGCACATGTTCCCGTCGATATTGTTGCAAACCCGGAATTCCTCCGCGAAGGAGCGGCAGTAGAGGATTTTATGAGGCCGAACAGGGTGGTCATCGGCACCGAAAGCATACAAGCAAAAGCAATCATGAAAGACCTGTACAGCCCGTTGTATCTCATGGAAACACCAATGGTATTCACTGATATCGAAACTGCCGAGCTAATCAAATATGCGACAAATGCCTTTCTCGCGACGAAGATCACATTTATAAATGAAATCGCCAACTTGTGTGAGAGCGTGGGGGCAGATGTGCATCATGTCGCTAAGGGACTCGGTCTAGATCAACGTATCGGACGAAAGTTTCTCCACCCAGGGCCGGGATTCGGAGGTTCTTGCCTTCCCAAGGACGTGGCTGCCCTTCTAGCTACTGCGCGGGAGCACAATTGCAATCTCAAGGTGGTGAGCGCAGCGGTTGAAGCAAACGACGCTCAAAAATTCCGAATGGTAGAGAAGATTAAGAATGCGTTAGGGAGGCTGGATGGAAAGACGATCGGCATACTTGGATTGTCCTTTAAACCAAATACAGATGACATGAGGGAAGCACAATCAATCACAATTATCCAAGGTCTACAGAAAGAAGGCGCAAGGATTAAGGCCTTTGATCCTGCAGCAATGGTAAACGCGAAGAGTGTATTGAGTGAGATCGACTTTTGTAATGGACCCTATGAAGTTGCAGAAGGCAGTGACGCGTTAGTCTTTCTCACTGAATGGAATCAGTTTCGGAAATTGGACATGACCAAAATAAAGGAAGCGTTGAAACATCCCATAATCATTGATCTGAGGAACATATATGAACCTGATGTTATGGAAGACATGGGGTTCACATATATAGCAGTTGGCAGGCGGAGATCGATTTCGGTGTAAGGCAGCAAAATGTAGCGCGAGAAAAGAGCTATGGTGCAAAAGGTTGAAACAATTCTCTGCGATCTTCGCCCGTACCATGAATGGATGGATGAGGAATCATTTGAGAGCCTCCAGCGGCTGGCCACTCGCCTGAGGGGCCTCAAGGTCGGGCATGTGAATGCCACCTCCAGGGGGGGTGGGGTGGCAGAAATCCTGATGAGCCTCGTCCCCCTGATGAACGGCTTGGGGGTAGAGACTGACTGGTATTGCATAGCACCGAACCCTCACTTCTTTGAGGTGACCAAGAACATCCACAACAGTCTACAAGGTGGAAGCTGGCAGTTTGACTCGAGAACTCATGAGATCTTTCTCTGCCAAAACCGGCGGATTGCCACGGAGATCCAGGAACTCGATATGGATCTCTGGGTGGTTCACGACTCTCAGCCCTGTCCGATCGGGGCGAGTATGCACCCATTCCGGCAAGCCATCTGGCACTGTCACATTGATACCTCGACCCCCAACAGGGCCGTCTGGAACTATCTATACCGTTACCTGCAGGGATATGACCGGCTAGTCTTCTGTTTGCCTGAATACGTAAATGGATCGGCTCCGCCAGACAAGGTCAGATTCTTACGACCTGCAATCGATCCCCTGACGGTGAAGAATCAGCACCTCCCAAAGCCAAAAGCGAAAGAGATTCTGGCGGGGCTTGCCATTGATCCAGAACGTCCTTTGATCAGCCAGGTAGCTCGCTTTGATCCCTGGAAGGACCCCCTGGGGGTGATCGATGCGTATCGGTTGGCCAAGAAAGAGATACCAGATCTGCAGCTCGCCCTCGTGGGTGTCATAGAGGCCCAAGACGACCCCGAGGCCGAGGTGGTCCTCGAGCAAGTGAATTCTTATCACGGGCGGGACCCAGATATCCACGTCTTTTCCGACCCCGAGCAAGTAGGGCATCTCGAGGTCAATGCCTTCCAGACCGCTTCCGATGTTGTGTTACAGAAATCCCTACGAGAAGGATTTGGCCTCACCGTTGCCGAAGCCATGTGGAAAGGAACTCCCGTGATCGGCGGAAACTGTGGGGGGATCCGC
>JAPUFX010000182.1 GCA_027293415.1 Candidatus Methylomirabilota bacterium | reverse complement strand
TGGCCCGGCACTACTTTATTTTTCTCTGAACCCTGAACCATAAGCCATGAACCAGAATGGGCCGCTAGCTCAGCTTGGTAGAGCAGCTGACTCTTAATCAGCGGGTCGCAGGTTCGAGTCCTGCGCGGCCCACCAACCTTTTCCACTCGTTGCGTCCCTCCAAAAGTTCCAGGATCCCCGGATTGTCCCTACATTAGTAAGCGTCGCATCCCTCACCAACAGGTATGCTGCGTCTGTTGAAGAGTGTTGAGCAGCGAGTCTCGGGTGTAGTGCTTTGCGTCCGAGGGACCGCGGTGAGGGACAACTTCAAGATGGCGGAAATGCAACCCTCGCGGTGGCGTGCTGCGGCAGGTTTTTCTGTGTGGAGCTCCTGAAAGATTGGAACCATACCGATCCACCGAGTTGTCGTGAGATGCGGAGGAACTCCAGGGTACTCGCAACCGGTTCATAGATCATTCAAGGCGAGTGGAAGGATTTAGAGTTTAAGTGGCCCTCACGGCCCTCCACCATCCCACCCCCCGTGTGCCCGTGAGATTTGGATGAGGACCCTCAGTGCCTCCTCAGTCTGAGGGCTGAGGTCGAGGAATTCCACCCGCGTCTGATAGCACAGACCCCCTCCTTGGTTACGGCTTACCCGACTCTGTAACAGTCGACACCGGATGGTTGACAGGTCGCCGCTAGCCTCCAGCTGTAGAAAGCCGGGGCTGTGCGGTTGAATCATGCCGTGGTGCTCTACGAGGGCTCCTCTCAGGGTGAGGTCAAGCACGTCCGCCATCTGGAGGGTTGGGATTCCCCCCCTGATCCCAGAGATACGAAACCTTGGAGTCTTCTGCATCTGACGATTCTTACGCACATCTCGTGTGCGAGTTGCTTTCTTCATAGCCTTGACATCCTGAAGTCTCCGCGTACCCTTCGGTCGATGAAGGGACCCCTGATCGGATGGCCCGTGGCCATGCTGTGAACGAAACGATGTCCCTTTTTTGTGCAGAGTCCGGACCATATCATGCAGATAGGGTGCCAGCTGTCCGTCGGTTCCCTTCCCGGGCATGTACAAAAATCGTCACAGGGGAACGGGACCCTACGTCAGGATGTCTTGAGCTCTACCCCAAGCCCTTGGCACATAGGTGGCTAGGATGATCTGTCCGCGAAGGATTTTTCATTCGCAGGAGAGGCTGGACCGCTCCGTCCCTAGACCCATGCCCCCCCGGGGGGTGCCGCTGATCGGTGGCCTCAAGGAAATTTGGCCCCAAATTTGCTACATGGTGCTACATGGAAGGTCGGACTAGGTGTGCACCAGCGTGGCGTTTGGCCGCGATCAATCACAAACTCGTGAAAGGCCTGGGAAGTCCCGGCCCTTGGAGGAGGTCACATGGCCCCGGAAATTGAAAACGCTCTTCCTCCCCAATGGAGACTGCTCTTCCAGATCGTGACCCTACCCGTGTCCTGGATCCCAACCGTTCAGGCGATGATCTTAGGGTTCATCTGGGATTACTCCTCCTCCCCGGAGGCAGCCCTGAAATTCATCCTTTTCCTCCTCCCGGCCTTGCACGTCATTGCCGGCATGTGGTGTACGATGGCCGCCGTCTACACCTTGCCGTTTCGCGGGGGGCGGAATCAGTTTGTCGCGGTGGTGCTCAGCACCTGGTGGGATAGCGGTCGCGCGATCGGCATGTACTGGGCCGGAATCATCCGGGCCGTGTTTGTGACAGCGGGGTTTGTGTGGGGGTTCATCCGCATTCTGGCCGCTGGCGTGTACCTCGCCATCGTTGAACTCATCACGCTCCCCTTCTCCCTCCTCAAACAGGTCACCAAGAAGACGTTGCGGCCGGGCATTCCCTGGATCGCCGTCACCCTCACCATCGTTTGGTGTATCCTCGAGGGGGGGATTTTCAGCGTCACCCTGTACCCCACCGTCTCTGATATCACCACCGACCTCATGGGGGGGGGCCCCCACCCCTACCTGCAACCGGTTCTCTTCATCTTCCTCGTCCTGCTCATCGCTGGCAGTTTCGCCGCTCTGCAGGTCATGCTCGAGGCCATCCAGCAGCGCAACTGGCCGGACATAGTCAAAACGGCCCTGGTGGAGGCGTTCGTCATGTTCTTTGAGGTCCTCTTCCTTTACCGTGAGTTGGTCGACGCCATAACCCCGGTGCTGGCCCGTCAAAGTGGTGGGCAGGTCCTGATCGGTCTCACGGGTGTGCTGCTCATCTCGGCGATGGCCTGGATTGGAATCCGCGGGATGACCTGGTTCCTCTTTGCGCGATACGGGACGCCGACCCTCACAGCCATCATCTCTGCTCAGGGCATCACGGAGGCGCACACAGAGGCGCATCCTGCCCCGGAGGCTGTTCTTTCGTGGACCAAGGAAATGATCGGCCACGTGAAGAAAGACATTGGCTGGTTCCAGAGCGCCGGGATGCAGCTCGTGGAGGCCTACGTCCTCCCGCCGCTCCAGGTGCTCGCCGCCACCATCAATTTCTTCATGCTGCTGTTTGCCGGGCGGCACATGTTCAAGATGCCGCTCAAGACACTGCACACCTTCATGGAAACAGGCGAGTTGCTCAAGCTTGCGCGGGCTGAGGGTCACGCCTCTGGCCGGGCGAGTGGGCGATAGGGTAAGAGGAGGCCCCCATGGCACACCGGCTGTACGTCCTACTTGTCGCTGCGCTGCTGCTGACACCCGGCTGCACATCCTCCGGAGAAGCGGAGCCCCGGCTCTCGCTCTTCATCGGGGTGGACGTCAGCGGATCCTTCACGCGCACGCCACAGTTTCAGGATTCCCTCCGCTTTCTCTCGTACTACATCTATGGCCATCTGCACGGCACCGGGGGGACCGAGGAGGTGCGGGCCCTCTTCGTGGGCTCTCTCGGGGGGGATGTACCGGACGAACCGAAGACCTTGCATCCCATCCAGGTATTCGAGCGCAAGAGCGTCCCCGAGATCGAGGCCAAGTTAAAGAAGCTCTTCGGCACCAAGGGAAATTACCTGACGGACTTCAACGCCTTTTTCAAGCGAGTCTCAGAAGTCGTGCAAAAGCAGAACTTGCTTCTCGCCCCCCTTGCCATCGTCATCGTCACCGACGGCGTCCCCGAGGTTGCGGCCGTGAGAAAGGGAAAGGGGAAGATCGAGAAGGCGAGCTATGAAGGGATTGACGTCTCGCCACTCGAGTTCCTGGCCCGGAACGTCACGATCCGGATTCTGTATCCATCCCCTATCGTTGCCGCGGCGTGGGAACGCGAGGTCCCCCGCCAGCGTCTCCGGATGTGGCCAGTGGAAGCAGAGGTAATGCAGGGCTGGCACGAGCAGCTTGAGAAAAAGCCAAAGGTTGAGGACGAAAAGCGTTTCTGGAAATGGATCCAGGACATCGTGGATCGCCGGGTCCGTCGCCAGAGGATCCTATAGGACTTGGCCCACTGCGCACCACCGGACGCCGGGACAGGTAAATTCTCCCAATAACTCTTGGGCGGGGGTCCTTCCCAAGCAGGTGACCGCGAAGCACCCCCCTAGACCCCTCTCATCCTATTCTGTGTCCAACGGGATTGCAGGCTGTACAAGCGGCTTTCGGTTGGCCTGCCCGCGATTCTTCTTGTGAAAAATTCGAGAAAACTCGGTGAAGGCGAACAGGTGGAAAACTTTGCAGGGGATATGTTCTTGCCGCGCACTCGGGCCTTTACAGTAAGTAGGTGGATGCTGGGACTGACTCAACTCCACTTATTCGACCGTCTCCTGACAGGCAACGCAGAGGGTTGCGGTGGGGACGGCCTTCAACCGCTTCCAAGGGATTTGCTTTTCACACAGCCGACAGACACCGTACGTCCCTCGCTGAAAGCTCTTCCAGGCCTGATCCAGGGCCTTGGCCCGGGATGTTAAGAGCTCATAGGCCCTGGTCTCTTGCTCTTGGAGGAGCTCCTGTTGGGCCTGCTCGGGCAGGTCTTCTGGATCACCGTTCGACACCTCGCTGGACGCCCAGAAGCCATTCATCTTTCGGTCAGCCATCCTGATTAGTTGTGTTCGAACGGCCTCCCTCTCCTTCGTGATTTGCCGAGACAGCGTCTTCTGCTTATCCATCTCCTCACTCCCTCCATCCGTGAGTGTCCAGAGTTCTCAAGGAGATCACTCAACCGATCGGGGCATTATCTGGGCAATGTCCGTGCCAGACATCTCCACCATGAGAGGAACGCTGAGTAATTTGTTGTTATATCTAAGGACACTCTCAAGGCACGCTGCGTCCGGCTCCCCCCAAAACCGTCGGCTGGAGATCTCGGTCCTCCGGCAACTGTAGGCAGAATTTTCCACCTGGGGGCTCCATGCCTCTTCCCACATTGCTCCATGGAAGGCTCCATCAGCCGAACTGCGGATCATCTCCCCAAGGAGCGGGTCTGCCCTCCCGCACTTTTCGCTGGCACGTTCCTTGCCTGCCTCCTGAGACGCTGGCCGCGACTCAGCTAGCGGCTGGCGGGGAGGAAGCGAGGTCCAAGGCAGATCGGGTTGCCGGACAAGCGGTCCATGCGGTTGCTCGGGGTCTGGATCTTCATAGAGATCCCCGGGGCGCTCGAAGCGGAGAAGAAAGGAGAAAAGATGCTTCGAAAAGTGGGGCGAATTTTCTTGATCCTTCTCGTTGGTGTACTGGTCGGGGGATCCTCGACCACGGCGAGCGCAGAGAAGGTAAAGGCCCCCTTCGATCCGGAAGGGAAACCCCTTCTGTATGTATCCTTCTTACCTCTCGTCACAGATAAGGGCGACTTTGTCCCGGTTCTGGTGGAGTTTTACAGGACTCCAGCCGGAGAAGTAGTTGTGGAATGGAACCCGTTTGAGACCCGTCGCTTGCAGGCAGTGGACCTCAGCCCAGCCGACCCGTGCGGGCCAATATGGATCAATAAGGCGCTCCTGACCAGGGAACGCCAGAGCGGGTGGAGGGGATGGATCCTGCGGTCTGAACCCATCGAAAGAGATGAGTGGGGGTTGGAACCGAGCATATCGCCGAAGTGCAGAAAGCAACTCGCGAGCATTGAGTAGCACAGAAGAGGGAAGGGTAGGCTCTGGGGAGCCATGCACAAACCACTCTCGCCGAAGGAGGGAACCACCGACGATGCTGCTCCGAAATCTCCCTATTGATGAGCAACGCCTTCTGATCCGTGCCCAGCTTGCTGCCGATATCCCCGCCGTACCAGAACTGATCGCCTTTCTCCGGCGTCTCGGCGATCGACTCGGGATGCAGGTAGTTTCCGACCCGCTTGCCCTCGAAGTGGACCTGCCGGAAGACATGGGACGCGGCGTCCATGTGCACCTGAACTGGGCGGAGAGCGGGGCCGATATCTACACCTGGGAGAAATTCGGGTACCTCTCACTCTCCGTCCACACCTGTAAAGTCTTCAACGACTGGGAGGTAATCCGTGAGTTTGTCGACTGCTTCCGAGTGGTGGAGTATCAGCTGGGTTGGGCTGCCTGGGGTGAACCCCATTCGCCCTTTCGGAAGCCATCTAACCTCTGACCCAAATTTATGAGTCCAGCGGCCGTGCGAATGCTCGGATGGGAGGGCGAGAAGCGCCATCCATTACGGCGGGAGCGGCACAGTGCGGTGGTTTCGGTGCCCCTCGCCGGTGGTGCATTGGATGGTTGGAGCTCAGGTCGGGAGAGGAGTAAGGAGCATGGCGCGCATCCTGGTCGTCGAGGATGATCCTGACAGTGCGGTGGTGATGCAGCGAATGCTGACCAAGGGTGGAGGGCACCAGGTCGAGGTGACGGAGGACGCGGCCCAGGTCGTGGCGCTTTGCCGGGCCGGCACGGTGGATCTCGTCTTGATGGATGTCTTCCTCACCAACAGTCGCTACCAGGGCGAGCCGGTCGACGGCCTCCAGCTCACCCGGATACTCAAGGGTGATCCCGAGACGGCGCAGCTACCGGTCCTCTTGGTGACGGCCCATGCCATGCACGGGGACCGGGAGTCCTTCCTGAAGCAGAGTGGGGCTGACGGATACGTGGTGAAACCGATCGAGGATTACGAGACGTTGCTGGGAACGCTCAAGGGGTGCCTCTCTCGCAGTGGAGGACAGCCGACTCAATGGGGCAAAGATGGACATGAGCGCGGCACCGTCGAGAGTGGTGAAGGTCAACTGGATCAAATCGCTGATCGTATCCACAAAGTCTCAACGATCCCCCATTTCGCTCTGCAGATTGTCGAGATGGTCCACAACCCACGATCCTCTGCAGCCGACCTCAAGACAATTCTGGAGACCGACCATTCGTTGGCAGCCCGCCTGCTGGTCACGTTGAATTCGACGGCGTACGACCTGCCGGCCCCGGTGGATAGGCTGCTCGCAGCAGTCAGCTTCGTGGATCTTAGCGAAGTCACGAATCTGGCGCTCACCGCATTGATCGGCGACATGTTCAAGAAGGAGGTGGCAGTCGGCTCGTACAACCGCAATGGTGTGTGGCAGCATATGATCTGCGTCGGCTTGGGGGCCCGTTTGGTTGCTGCCCGTGCCGGAGTCGAAAATTTTGAGGAAGCATATCTCGCGGGTTTGCTCCATGACTTTGGAATTGTCCTCATAGAGAACTACTTGCATGAAGCGTTTGTCGAGATCGTCGCAGGCGTATCGCCCAAACGGCCACTGTGGGAGGTCGAACAGGAATATCTGGGATTCGATCATACGCAGCTTGGGGCCCGGGTCGCGGAGCATTGGCGTTTGCCGGCCAGCACGCGAGCCGCGATACGCTATCACCACGATTCGGACCGTTGTGACGGTGGGGATAAGGTGATCGTCCAGGCTGTCGAGACGGCGAACTTCCTCTGTTCGGCAAAGGGGTTGAGTTCAGTCGGCACCCAGTACATCGGAACACCCAGCAAATCGACCTTGAGAGGTTTATCGATTACACGGGAGGGCTTCAGAGTCCTATGGGACGACCTTGACCACGAGTTAGTCAAGGTGCAGGCCCTCATCAACATCTGAGCATTGCGCCGTGATAGATATAGACATTGAGCAGCTCCTTGATGACATATACGGCTCGCAAGAGGAGCCGATCGGACTTCGTGACTGTCTCCGCGTCCTGGCAACCCCGTTGGCGCCCTTGGGAGTGACAGACATCTGGCTCACGCGAATGGACGGGAGGCTTCTGGGTTCCTCACTCGAAAGTCCGCCTGATCTGAGAAGGTGGATCTGTGGAGACAACAAAGACCCACACCTGAAAGAGTCTGGGGGGACGCATCTCATCCGGGTCGCCGTAGGGTGCGAGGAGCAGGGCTGGGGGATGCTAATCACCCGATTCCGGGACCCATCACCACCTGAAACCATGGAGCAGAAGATGTTGAGTGTGCTCCCCTGGCTCAAGGCGGCCGGGGTGCTCGCGCTGCAGATCAGCGTTCAGGCGAAGGCCCTCCGTGAGACGGAAACCCGTCTCCAGCATCTCAGGCGACGAGACGACGCCTTCCAAATCAAGCATCGCAGAATGGTTGCTACGATCTTGGAGGAGCGGGACACCCGACTTAGCGAGCAGCGTACGTACCTCGAGCGTCTCCAGAAAGAGGTCGAGGATCGGACCCAGGAATTACGCGACCATGCCAAAGCGTTGGAATCGACTAACAAGGCGTTGGAGAGAGCCAAGGAACAGGCTGAAGCGGCGAACCTTGCCAAGTCCGAGTTCCTCGCCAGCATGACCCATGAGCTACGCACTCCGCTAAATGGCCTGATGGGCTTTCTCCAGCTGGTCCTGAAGGGGTTGTGCGAGGGCCCGGATGAGGAGCGCCAGTGCGCCGAGCGAGCCATGGAGTCGGCCAGGCACCTCCTCACCCTTATCAACGACATTTTGGACCTTGCCAGGATCGAGGCGGGGAAGTTCCAGCTGGAGCTGACCGCCGTATCCCTTGCTCCGCTGCTCGAAGAAGTCTACCGGCTTACCCAGGTTCAGGCTACTCAGAAGGAGATCCGGCTGCATGTCGAACCGGTGAAGGGGGTTACGGTATGGTCGGATGCGGATCGCCTCAGGCAGGTCTGGCTCAACCTCATCGACAATGCCCTGAAGTTTACACCCGCCGGGGGGCAGGTGACCATCCGGGCCACCCCCCAGACAGCCATGAGGCAGGTCCTCTGCGAGGTAGCCGACACCGGGATCGGCATCCCACAGGCCAAACAGCAGCTTATATTCGAGATGTTCACCCAGGCCGATGGGAGCACCACCCGCAAGCATGGAGGCACCGGGCTCGGCCTGGCCATCACCAAGCACTTGGTCGAGCTCATGGGGGGGCACATCGGGGTCGAGAGCGTGGAAGGGAAGGGGGCACGGTTTCTCTTCACCCTGCCCCTGCCGGCGCAGTGGGAGCGGAAGACTGGCGCGCGCCCTCGGCGTCCGGCCTCCGTCACCGGACCCACCAGCTGAGAGCGGACGAGGAGCGAGGCACATGGCGCGGATCTTGGTCGTAGAGGATGATCCAGACAGCGCGGTGGTGATGCAGCGAATGCTGACCAAGAGCGGGGGGCACCAGGTTGAGGTGACGGAGGATGCGGCCCGGGTCGTGGCGCTATGCCGGGCCGGCACGGTGGATCTCGTCTTGATGGATGTCTCCCTGACCAACAGTCGCTACCAGGGCGAGCCGGTCGACGGCCTCCAGCTCACCCGGATGCTCAAGGGTGATCCCGAGACGGCGCATCTACCAGTCCTCCTGGTGACGGCCCATGCCATGCAGGGGGATAGGAACCGCTTCCTGCAGGAGAGCGGGGCTGACTGCTACGTCGTAAAACCGATCGAGGATTACGAAGGCTTCCTCCTGACCGTGAACGAACTGCTGGTTCCCCGACAGAACAAAGAGCCCAGGTCCGAGGGCCGAGTGGTGGTCTCCGCTGAAACCAGAGAGCCCGCAGAGCGAAGGGCGCTCTCTCATGCATTGAGGAAGCATCTTTTTTCTCTCAAGGGCTCCCTTGAGCTGGTCCTCCAGAAGCCCGACGAGCTTCAGCCTTCCATCGAAGAACTCGTCGCCATCGCGCTTCGGAATACGAATCGCCTGATGGACCTGAGCGAGGAGATCCTTGCAACCGTTGGAGCGCCAGCGGGGCAGCCTGTCGACGGCAGATGGGAAGAACTAGAGTCTGCCGAGTACGTGGCTAACCTCTTGGAGCCGCAGGAGTTACTCCCACACCTCGAGCAAATGGGTCAGGGTGGGAAGAAGGTTCTCGTCGCGGATGATGACTTGGACGTGGTGCGGGTGCTCAGAGGATTCCTCGAAGCCCGAGGCTACGAGGTTATCGAGGCGTTCGATGGGAGAGAAGCCCTGGAGCAGGCCGTGCAGGACAGGCCCGACCTCCTTCTTCTCGATCTCGACATGCCGCGGATGGACGGATATGAGGTACTCTTTCACTTGAGACGTAATGAAGAATTGAAACACATCCCGGTCGTCATCTTCAGCGGTTGTGACTGGGGGAGAGAGATGACTGCCAAAGTGCTCGGGGCGAGGGGGTATTTCAGAAAGCAGTCCAGATCAAAACTAGTCAAGGAGACATGTGATACCCAAGAAGTTACGGGTCGTGGATGACGTATCCGGTACCCTGGGTCGGATTGCCACGCAGAACACGGGTCACGGTCTCGCATGGTCACATCGAAGCCTTGCACTGACTATTCACTGATGAGAGACAGGAGGAACACGGCATGACGACCACGATGCAGAAAGTCATCCTCGTGGTCGAGGATCATCCCCAGAATCTCGAGCTCGTCACCGATCTTCTGGAGAGCGCTGGTTATCGGGTACTCACGGCTACGACCGCGGAAGAGGGATTGACGTTGTCCAGCACTCATCGCCCGGACTTGGTTCTTATGGATGTCCGGCTCCCTGGGCTCGATGGCCTGGAGGCTACGAAGATACTCAAGGAGGATCCGGCTACTCGAGCAATCCCGGTTATCGCACTCACTGCCTATGCCATGCCTGAGGACCGGCTGCGGATCCGGGACGCGGGGTGTGAAGGGTATCTGACCAAACCCCTTAAGATTCCCCTTCTTCTTGAACAAATCGATTCGTACCTCGGTCACAGGACCTCAGGGGTCGGGTAAAAAAAGCTAAAGAGTATTCGCCCGCCTGCCGATAACCTATCGTGCATGTGCCCCCACCTTGTTTCCTCTGAAAGCGGAGAAGCCCTGTGAAGATGCCGGAGCATGATGACCCCCATGCCACCCCCCCCTCTACTGGGAAGGAGCCGGATCCCGTCCCCGCGAGGGGCGGTCCTCACGCCTCATGCGGCGCCTCGCCATGTTCAGATCGAGTAGATTTCTCACGAGAGTTGCGTCTTGCCCGCGCGGAGCTTACCCGGCAGCTGGAAATCCGCGAGGAGCTGGTGGCGGACCTCAAGCGGAGGTTGCAGGGAGGGGCCTTTAAGGTCGATGGGGAGAGGGTGGCGGAAAAGCTCCTTCAGGAGATCGACTTTGGCTGGCCCGGCGATCCCGCTCCCATCGGGGAAGATTAGTCGTGGATGAGAAACTGTTCGATGATCTGGCCCAGGTCCTCCGCCAAGAGATGGATTGTTACGAGCGGCCCTTGGACCTCCTCCGGGAGGAGAAAGGGCTGCTGATCAAGGGGGATCTCGTGGCGTTGGGCGAGCAGGTGAAGCAGAAGGAAACCCTGGGTCTGAAGGTCAAGGTGCTGGAGGAGGCCCGCCTGGGGCTCATGCGTAAGATCGGTGCCTTGGTCGAGCTCCCGGAGCGAGAGCTGACCTGCTCCAAGCTGGCCGAAATGGTGCCCCCTTGCTGTACTCCTTAGTATCAGGCGCTCCTTGCCAGGTTTAAACAGCTCATCGGACAGGTGGCCACGGTCAACGAGCAAAACGGGTTGCTTCTCGAAAGCTCCTCGATCGGAGGTGCGGCCACCGTGATCCAGCCCGGCATTGTGGACTTTCTCCGGTAAACGCGATCCCCGGTCTCTCGGTGATTCTTTGAGTCCCTGCTCCTCCTCCCCGTTCCTCCTACCGATGGTCCGTTCAATTTTCCTCTGCACCCCATGCCCCGATATATTCTCTACTTTGGATCCGTAGCTCCCTGGTAATACAGCAGTCCACCCACGCGCCCAACGGAATAGGGATTGCATGCCCTTTGCCCCAAATCCCGGCGCGTGTGCATCACCGTTCAACCCGCATCGATCTAGAGAGGGAGGACGTGGTCGAGCGACCACCTTTTCTTGCTACAGCAAGTTCGAGTATGATGAAAAACCCTATCGAGCATGACTCAGTCGGATGGGGGGATTAGTCTAGGGGGTGTAGGGGCTAAAGGCTATGTCCGTTGATATTTGGTTGCTTCTGCGAGGCTGATTTTGTCGATCAAATCCACGAAGACGCCTATTACCGGAAAGATCCTAATCGTAGAGGATAACCTGGACCTCCTGTCGCTGCTTCACCGGGTCCTCAGAGCGGAGGGCTATGAAGTGATTATGGCTGTCAGTGGGGAGGAGGCCTTGGGCAGGGCGGAGGAGCTCCCTGATCTGATCTTGATGGACATTCGCCTGCCCGGGGAGATTGACGGCCTCGAAGCGACCAGACGGCTGAAGGCGGACTCTCGGTTTACCCGAATCCCTATCGTCGGCATGACGGCCCAGCTGATGGAGGAAAAGGCAATTGCCGGCTTCAATGAATTGCTCTTCAAGCCCATCGAGGTAGACCACCTGATTGCCATAGTCGGACGTTGGATGGGGGAACGCCAACCGAAGAACTAACAGGGGGACGGAAACCGAAGCCGACGAGCCTAGTGTGACTCGTGGTCGCCGGACCTCTGAGGAGGTGCTGGCCGAGCTCAAGCGTTGTGCCGGGACCCAATTCGACCCTGCCGTGATTCATCTGTTCTGCCAAATTGCCCAACACAGCCTTCCGGACTGAGCCGCTCCTATCTTCATCGGGCAAAACGCCCTCGGGCGCCACGAACACCCAACGCCACGGATCTTCGCCCTCCTACGCGGACAGAGTCCGGGAGTCCCTCTTGGCATATCCGGGTACCGCCTTCAGCCAAATCAGAATGATTTCCTCCCGGGAAGGTTTCAGAGGTATATCGCGATAGGCACGAAAAGGGGGACGCGCTCTCGGGCTTGTAGAATGCGGGTTCGGGGTGCAAATGGGTGCTATGGGTATGGGTACAATGTCCTTGGCTTTACAGGCCATCGAGAACAGCTCGAGAAGTGGGATCTTCGGTGGTAACGATTGATTTTTGTTTGTACCGCCGTCAGGTGTGGGGCTGGCTCGTGTCTTGCAAACCACCTCCGGCTCCGAGCGAGACACGCGGCAACGCGCATCAAAAAAGGCAAAGAACCATGAGGGTCCCGGGCACAAGGCCATGAGCCCCCATCCAGCCGCGAAGCCGAGGGGATCCCGTGGCAGCATCAAAGAGGGGCACGAGGGTCGCCGACTCAACCGAGCGGCGGTACCCTCTCGGGCGAGGGCCGATCCATAATCGGTCGCCGTCGTGAGGTCGTGACGCAGGCCTTAGTATGCCCGAGCGCGAACATGCCTTTCTCCATACGCAACAACGTGATGCCCGGGGAGGTAGCGTCTCGTCTCCTCAGGCCAAACTGCGCCACCAGCTGGGTGCGTGCGCCCGAATTCTCTCCAGAATATTCCCGCTTGCATTCAAACTTACCTTTCATCGCGTCATCCCTATTTGGTTCCTCGTCTTCCTCACACCCTGCGGCCTCACCGCGGTTTGCGCCATGTCGCGGGGCCTGGACCTGTCTCTCAGGGCGGTGAAGTGCGTCGAGGATTTGTGATTGACAATCGTGAAACTCCCACGGGATTCAAGGTCATGAGAGAGACCCCGATCAGAGTCCTGTTGATCGAGGATGACGCCGGCGATGCTCACATGATTCGGGAGACGTTGGCCGAGGTGACGACCGCTCCGATCGACGTGCAATGGGTTGATCGGCTCGTGCCCGGACTCGAGCACCTCGCCACAGACGGGGTCGACGTGGTGCTACTGGATCTCTCGCTGCCGGATAGCCGGGGGCTGACGACACTCGTCAGAGCAAGTGCTCGAGCACCACAGGTGCCGATCATTGTGCTGACCACCTTGGACGACGAGGCGGTGGCCGTCAAGGCGGTCCAAGAGGGGGCTCAGGATTATCTGGTGAAGGGGGAGATCGACAGTAACCTGCTGGTGCGCGCCATGCGGTATGCCATCGAACGCAAACGTGCAGAGGCGGAACTACAAGGGTACGCCCGTGAGCTGGCTACGAAAACCAAACACCTGGATGCTCTCGCAACGTTGAGCTGCACGCTGAGTGGCTCTTTCGATCTCCAGCAAGTGTTAAACTTTGTGGTAGGCGCAACAGTCCGTCTCCTCGGCGTCAAGGTCGCTCGGCTCTGGCTCTGGGACGAGGCCACGAAGGTGCTCCACCTCGCGGCATCGGCGGGCGATCCGGATCTGGTGGCATATCATCGGCAGGTCCTTCGGCCCGCTGAAGGGATGGAGGGGCTGGCCTTCGAACGCCGAGAGACCCTGGCAACGGGTGCGTCGGGGACCGACCCCCGATTCCTGCACCAGGATGGGGGCCACGAGAATGGGATCTGTGCCAAAGCAGCCGTCCCCGTATTGGTCGGCCAGTCGGCCGTGGGAGTCCTCACCGCTGCCCGACGGGACCCCCAATCCTTTGACCCAGACCAGCTCATCCTCCTCGGCTCTCTCGCCGCCCAGGCGGCCATTGCCATCGAAAACGCTCGCCTATTGCAGGAAACCCAGAGGCGCCTGAAGCGAGAGCAAACCCTGACGCATGAGCTCAAGAGGATTGAGTCAGTAGCAGCACAGCTGACCTCTGACCCCGACCTCTCTCTCATCCTGCATCCCATCGTCAGTGCGGTGGCCCAGACATGCGGCACAGAGATGAGCGCTGTGCTCATTGTTGATGAGGAAAACAAAGAACTCGTCCGTGGCGCTACCATTGGCCTCCCGGATGAATATGTCCACGCTATCGCCTGCGTCCTTATTGGACCGACCGCTTACAGACATGAAGAGGTCATGGTCGAGAACACCAGGATCGACCCTGTGACGATCCCGTATCTAGATCTGTTAGAGCTATATGAAATCCGGGCGATCTGGTCCGTTCCCCTTCGGGATAGTCGCGGTCGCATCCTTGGAACATTGGCGACGTGCTTTAACAAACCGTATCGACCCAGCCAGGAGCAGATCGAACTTGTCGAAATGTATGCGCGCCACGCGGCCATCGCGCTTGAGAATGCCCGACTCTTCCAGGAGATCCGTTTGCAGAATCGGGGCTTGGTGGCGCTCAATCGGGTGGCCCAAACCGTGAACCGCTCCCTGAACCTGCACGAGATCCTAGAGGCCTCCCTCGATGCAGTGCTGCAAGCGGTAGAGGTCGAGGCGGGCATAATCCGCCTCTGGGACGAGCGCGAGTTGGCGCTGGTCGTGGCCGCGCACCGGGGGATCAGGACCGGGTATCTGGCCGGTATGCACCATCTCAGGCTGGGAGCCGGAGTTGCCGGGAAGACCTTCCAGCGGGGCGAGCCTGTCATCGTCGAGGACATCGGGCAGTATCCTCACCTCACAGACGTGACCGAGCGGGAAGGAGTTTGCTCCCTCGCCAGCATCCCGATCCGGTCCCGGGCGAGGGTGGTCGGCGTGATTAGCATCTTGAGCCACGTCCCGCACCGATTCACTCCGACCCAGATCGATCTGTTGACCGCCATCGGCAACCAGCTTGGGACCGCCTTTGAAAACGCCCGGCTCTTCGAGGAGAGCCTTCGGGGAAAGGATCGCCTCGCCACCCTGTTGGAGATCAACACGAAGATCGGCGCGACCACGCAGATTGATGAGATGCTCCAAACCATCACGGAGGAGGCCGCCCGCCTCCTGGAGGCCGGCGGGGCGGGATTTCGCCTGCTGGAGGGAGATCGCCTGGTGATCCGGGCGGTCAGCGGGGTAGCTCGCCACGTGATGCTCCGCTCCGAGCTAAAGCTCGGGGAGAGTCTCAGTGGACGGGTCGCGGCAGAAAATCGGCCCCTCTGCCTGCACGATGCCAGTGTCCCTTCACCGTGGTTGGAGGAGCACAGAGTGGCCGCACTCCGACTCGGCGTCAGGAGTGTCATGCTCGTGCCCGTGCGGAGGGGTGATCGGGTCATCGGAGTCCTGGCCATCCAGAGCAAGGCGAGCCGCTACTTCACCCAGGAAGACGTGGATCTGGCTATGGCCTTTGCGGACCAGGCGGCAATCGCCATTGAGAACGCCCGCCTCTTCCAGCAGATCGCGAAGGCCAAACGGGAGTGGGATATCACCTTCGATACTATCGCCGATGGGATCGCCCTTTTAGATGAGCGGGGTACCCTGGTGCGGGCGAACAATGCATTCGGCACCTTATGGGAGGCCCCCCTCAAAGGGCTCATCGGCACTGCCTGGCACGACGTGGCCAAGCGGCTGGAGTTGGTGGCGCCCTGCCCTCACTGTGTGGCCTGGCAGACGAAGCAGCTCGCCTCGGCCGAAGCCCGCGTTCCTACGTCGAGTCGGATCCTTGCTTTGACTGCCTTCCCCATTCAGCCGTGGGAGGCTGTCCCGGCTGAGCTCACCGCCGGGACGATTCTCGTCATCCGGGACATTACGGTCGAACGGCAGAGAGAACGGCTGGCCATGTTAGGACACCTGGCGGCTGGGGTGGCCCACGAGATCAACAACCCGTTGAGCGTCATTTTGGGATTTTCCCAGCTTCTCCTCAAGCGGGCGGATCCCCACAGCGAGACCTATCACGACCTCAAGCTCATTGAAAAGCAATCCCGGGCGTGCCGGCAGATCGTGGAAGACCTTCGTCATCTCGCCCGCCCGCTCCCCCTAAAGCGGGAGCTGGTCAATCTCAATCAACTCATCCAAGAGACTCTCGAACCCCTTGAACCTAACCTGGCCTCTCTGAAGGTGCAGGTGAGACTGATTCCGGACCCCCACCTCCCCCCGCTCTCGGCCGATCGAAGGCTCCTCGGCCAGGTGCTTCTTAACCTGACGACAAATGCAGCCGATGCCATGCCGGAGGGAGGCACCCTTACGATTACAAGCCAGGTGAAGCAGAAGGACATCGTGGAGGTCGCCGTAACAGACACGGGGGTCGGGATCGCCCCGGAGCACCTGCGGGGGATCTTCGACCCCTTCGTGACGACGAAACCGGCCGGCAAGGGGATGGGGCTAGGGCTATCGCTCACCGCCAGGATCGTTGAAGATCACGGGGGCCGCATCGAGGTCGAGAGCAAAGTCGGGTGGGGGAGCACCTTCCGCATCCTCCTCCCGCAGCTCGAGACCCCGGAGTCCAATATCCAGACTGTCGAACGGTAAACCTTTTTCCCGGCGAGGTGCAGAACATGAAGGCGCACATCCTAGTGGTGGATGATGAAAGGGACTTCCTCACCCTCGTCCGGGGGAGCCTGGACTCCGACCGGTATGAGGTGTGGACGGCCAAGAATGGCGAGGAGGCCCTCAAGCGGATCAGGCAGACGCCCTTGGATCTGGTCCTGAGCGATCTGGTCATGCCGGGGATGAATGGCCTGAGCCTCCTGCAACGGATCAAGGAGATCAACGCTGAGCTCTCGGTCATCATGATCACAGGCTTCGGAACCATCGAGACGGCCGTGGAGGCCATGCGCCACGGGGCCTACGATTACCTCACCAAACCCTTTGAGCAGGACGAGCTCCAGATGCGGGTCGAGCGGGCCCTGGAACGGGTCCGGCTTCTGGAAGAGCGACGGTATCTGCACCGGGACCGGATCGAGCGGGACAGTTTGGAGCAGCTTATCGGTCGGAGTCCGGCCATGGTGAAGGTACGAGAACTCATCCGGCAGGTCGCCCCGGCCTCCGCCCCTATCCTCATCACGGGGGAGAGCGGAACGGGGAAGGAGTTGGTCTCCCGTGCACTCCATCTGCTGAGCCCTCGACGGGAGCGTCGATTCGTCGCCATCAACTGTACGGCACTCCCGGAAGCCCTTTTGGAGAGCGAGCTATTCGGCTACGTCAAAGGTGCCTTCACGGGGGCCATCAAGGACAAGCGGGGCCTCGTGGAGGAGTCGGATGGTGGAACCCTTTTCCTCGATGAGATTGGCGATGTCAGCCCGGCCTTTCAGGGGAAGCTGCTCCGCGTGCTCCAGGAAGGGGAATTTATGGCAGTGGGATCGACGAAAGTGAAGCGGGTAGACGCCTGGGTTATTGCCGCCTCCAATCAGGACCTCCGGGCGAAGGTAAAAGCGGGGGAATTTCGTGAGGACCTCTTCTACCGGCTGAACGTGATCCCGATCGTGCTTCCCCCCTTACGGGACCTGAAAGAGGATATTCTCTTGCTGGCTGATCATTTCCTCAAGAAGCATTCCCAGCGCCTGGGGAGAGGGGTTCCATCGATTGCTCCTGAGGCCCTGGCGTGGTTGCTCCAACATGACTGGCCGGGGAACGTTCGCGAGCTCGAGCACGTGATCGAACGGGGATTGATTCTCAGTCAAAAGGGGACCCTCACGCCGGAAGACATCTTACCCCCCGAGCTTCCTCAGGCTAGCGCTCAAATTTCAGATCTTGCCCTTCCCTATCGGCACGCACGCCAAACGGCCTTGGACGCATTCAATAAAAAGTATGTGGCTGCCGCGCTTCTCAGAACCCAGGGCAACGTCACGAAAGCCGCCGATGAATGCCGACTCGAACGGCAGTCTTTTCAGCGGCTCATGAAGCGGGCCGGGATTCACTCGAAGAAGTATCGCTAGCCCGCATTATTCACGAACGGAGTGCCTTCGTGAATAATGCGCCTGCAGGTGCGGGCTCGGCCGCACCAGCAGGTTTCGACAGGCCGCTCCCGCGGCCTGCTCAAGGCTAGCCCTGAGCGACGCCTCGCAAACGCGGGGCGGAGTCGAAGCCCCTATGTCGGACTATTCACCTCTTCATGAATAATCCGGGCTAGGGTGCCAGCAAAAAGCTGGCACTTATCTGCATTACCCTCCCTCAGCAAAACTCGCGATCTTTGGCCATTTTCACTCCTTCACC
Source organism: Candidatus Methylomirabilota bacterium (assembly GCA_027293415.1). Classification (NCBI taxonomy): domain Bacteria; phylum Methylomirabilota (SeqCode); species Candidatus Methylomirabilota bacterium. Next base: position 13,610 of record JAPUFX010000182.1, on the reverse strand, counting down.
TGTTACACCTGCCATCGAATTGATGACACCCTCTTGCTTCCCTCTCTTGGCGTAACAGACCGGTCGCACGATAAACTCTTCTGAAATTGATCATTTGAGAAATCCCTCGCCAATGGCACGTTCCGTGCTTCGGAACATGGTCGTGGCTCAGGAGATATTAAGACAAGTTGACACGACAAGTTGACAAGACAAGTTGGCAGGACAAGTTGGCAGAGAACGGCGCCAAAAGGAGACGGGCCTGATCGAAAGAAAGGAAGAAAGAACCAAAGAATGTCCAAGCAGCTCGCGTAGAGTGAGGAAGGAGGCTGTCAGTCTGGGGGTGAGGTTGATCGGACTCAAGCCGACCATCGTTCACTATCGTGAAGAGACATCCCCCTTCAACGCGTTTCCTCAACGGATCGTATCACCTTCTTCTTGGAGCTCCTGTTGCCGGACACGGATGGAAAGACTCGGCGGTTGGAGGCGGGAGAAGGACTGGTTCTCCAAAAAGCGGTGAGCGGTGGCATGGGCGGAAGACACGGATACCCGGGACATATCTGTTATCGGGCCGCTGGCGAGGGAGGTCAAACTTTCCTAGCCCGGCATGCCTTGCCGTCCTGCTTCTTCTCCCGTTCTTGGCCGTTCACTCGAATTGGGCTGGTAAATCAGGACGTACCGCTGTTGGCGGTGTGGCATGATCGTTGCCTCCTACAGGGGGCCGGGGCGTCGAAGTCCGAAGAAAAACCGTGCACCTCGAATTTGTCACTGTCAGCGTTGCACCTACTTTGGGGCCGAACATTGATCATTAACGATCCTGCCACTCGCCCCGGGGACGTTGGTCGCCTTTCGTCCCATCGAAAAGAGGCCTGTTCTCTCTCCATGAAACGCGTCTTAGAGACGAGCCAGGAGTTGAACAGTGCCTCCCTCCGCGGGAGGGAAAAATGACGCCCAAGACGCTCTCCGTACGCCACAATCTCGTGGACCAGCGTGGGGGCCAGGGTGAACGGGAGGGGGCGAGTGTTTTGTCGGCCCTCGGAGAGATGGCGATTACCCTTGCCCACGAGATGCGTAACCTTTTAGGGAGTGTCGAGCTGTGTGCCGACATCCTGGTAGCCGAGCTGAAGGACGACGTGCAGCGGCGGGATCTGGCCCAAACTCTCATCGAGGGGGTCACCGCCCTTAATGGCATCGTAACAAACCTGTTGACCTTTGCACATCCTTGTCGACCCCTCTTTGCCCAAGTCGCCCTCCACGCCGTTCTCGACGAAGCCATCGTCTGCGCCGGATATGCCCTAAAGGAAAAGCGGATCACGCTGGTGAAAGAATATGCTCCTGCCGACCCAGTGACCCGTGCTGACAGGGAGCTCCTCAAGCAAGTGTTTTTGAACCTTATTTTGAACGCGGTCCAGGCAATGCCCGAGGATCGGCACCTGACAATCTCCACCCGAGTGAGTGGTGGGAAATCAAGCACGAGAAGGACCGAGGTGCGTGTCGAAGATGCGGGGATGGGGATCCGACCAGAGCACCTGAACCGGATCTTTGAACCCTTCTTCACCACCAAGGCCCGGGGGACGGGGTTGGGTCTGGCCCTCGTTCGGCGGATTCTGGACCAGCACCGGGCGGCCATCCAGGTGGAAAGTGAACTTGGCCGCGGGACGATATTCACGATCGTATTCCCGGACCCAACGGAAGTGATCCATGTTCGATAAGACTTCTGGGCTCTTGACACTGGTCCCGGACGTTGAGGTGGTACCACCAGAGGTCAGATCCTGACACGGCATGAAACCGCAAGCGGTAGTTTCAGACAGGCCTAAAGGAGGAATCTAAGATGATACCTCACCAAGTCCTGGTGGTTGACGACGAGCCGTTGATGTGTCGGTCCCTCTCGACGACGATCCAGCGCTTGGGCTACGAGGCCACCTCGGTCGGGAGCGGGAGGGAGGCCTTGTGCCAGCTTGAGCGGTCTCCAAGCCGGTTGATCTTTTCCGATATGCGGATGCCGGGAATGGATGGATTGGAATTCCTGAGGCGGGTGAAGGCCGTCCGGCCGGAGATCTTGGTCATCGTGATGACCGCCTATGGTTCGGTGGAGACCGCCGTCCAAGCTATGAAGGAAGGGGCTACTGATTTCTTGATGAAGCCCTTTTCAATGACCAAGGTGGAGGAGATCCTCGATCGTACCTTGGGCCCAGGTGGTCAGGGGGCGCTGGTGCGGCGGGAGGAAGGCCCCGTCCATTCGGTGGCGGGGTTCGTCAGCCGTGATCCCAAGGTCCGGGGAATCCTCATGACACTCGAGCGTGTGGCGGGGAGCTCTGCCACCGTGTTAATCCAGGGCGAGAGTGGGACAGGGAAAGAATTGGTGGCCCGGGCGGTCCACGCTTGGAGTAAGCGCCCCGGTCCTTTCGGTGTGGTGAACTGTGCCGCCATCCCGGAAACCCTCTTGGAATCTGAGCTCTTTGGCTTTGAGAAGGGGGCCTTCACAGGAGCCATTTCCCGCCGCATTGGGAAGTTCGAGGCCGCCCATCGAGGCACCCTGCTCTTGGACGAGGCCGGGGAAACTCCCCTGCCCCTTCAAGCCAAGCTCCTGCGCACCCTTCAGGAGGGGGAGGTTGATCGGGTCGGGGGGAACAGGCCGGTAAAGGTTGACGTGCGGGTGGTGGCCACCACCAACCGAAACCTCCAGGAGGAGGTTCGGGCAAGCCGCTTCCGGCAGGATCTCTATTTCCGCCTCAAAGTTGTGGCCGTAACGCTTCCTCCCCTGAGAGAACGCCCTGGCGACATCCCCATTCTCGTAGACCATTTCTTGGCGAAGTACAGCCGGGGCGGTCAGGTTCTGAAGGTCTCCAAGGCGGCAATGAGCAGGCTCGAGCGCTATTCGTGGCCAGGCAACATCCGCGAATTGGAGAACTGCCTCCATGCGGCGGTCCTGCTTACCGATGGGGACACGATTCGGCCTGAGGGCCTTTCCCTCGACGAGAATACTTCCTCGATTGCGCCGGGCTCTTTCCGGGAAATGGAGAGGCAGCTCATCGTGGAGACCTTGGAGCGGGTAGGGGGGAATCGGACCCGAGCGGCCAAGCTGCTCGGGCTCTCGGTCAGGACCATCCGAAACAGGCTTCGTGAGTACCGGCGGGGCGTCGGGAAGCGGCGGTAGGGAAAGGGTAGACCCTCGGTTCTCACATGCGAAGAGCCACTGGAATCGCACGAGAAGGGAAGGAGGAAATCACGGCCCTCTGGCAGGGATATCGTCAGACCCGGAATCCCTGCCTGAAGGAGGCACTCATCAAGCGCTACGTTCACCTGGTACGATTTGTCGCCGGGCGGATGCGCATCTGTCTCCCCTCGCACATCCGGATGGAGGAACTCGAAAGCCCGGGGATCGTGGGCCTCCTCCTGGCCGTCGACGGCTTTGATCCGAATCATGGGGTCGATTTCTCAACGTACGCCCAGCCCCGAATCAGGGGTGCCATCCTCGATGAGCTGCGAAAGCTGGATCCTCTGCCGCGTTCGGCCCGGCAAAAGGCGAAGGGGATCGAAAGGGCTTTAGTGGCTTTAGAGCAGCAGCTGGGCCGCCAGCCTGAGCATGAGGAGGTAGCCGCCCATCTTGGACTGAGTCTGGAAGCGTACTATGAGATGCTTGGCGAAGGGAACGGCTTCAGGGCGTTCTCCTTGAATGACCGGCGGACCGCCTGGGCTGAAGACGAGGCAGATTTAATCCCCAATCCGATGGGGGATCCTGGGAGTGATGGTCTGCCACGGGACCTCCTGGTCAGGGAACGCCAGGCTCTGCTGGGGCAACTCATCGACACCCTCCCCTCGGATGAGAAGATGGTCATCGGGCTCTACTATCAGGAGGGTCTAACGATGAAGGAGGTCGGGGCGGTCTTGGACGTATCCGAATCCCGCGTGTCACAGCTCCACAGCTCGGCGGTTCTCCGGCTCCGGACGCGCCTTCGCCACCACGGGATCGGACGTCAGGATCTCATGTAAGGGCGATTGCCCTTCAGGGGTGAACCGCGGGGCGTCTGCTATCCTCGGCGCCCCGCGCCCGTTGGGGAGATGTCGAGCTCTGCGAACGGCTTCGGCAACGTCTCGGAGGAAGGGGTGTCACACCCTTTGGGGAGACCGCCCCGATGCCTGGATGACAGGGCGTCGGGGGCGGACGTCCGATGGAGCCGCACGATTGGCGATCGACGGGGCGGCCGTGGACGGTGAGGCAAGCAGTATGCTTCGGGGGGATGGTCCCCCCCGGGGGGAAATAACTATGGTGGCGGATATCTCTTCGGAGGGTCCAGGGCAGATCCTCCCTTCCGAGAGAGTCCCCCTGGACCGCGAGTCGGGGGGCTCCCGTCGGGCCAGGCCCGCTCATGGCGAAGTGATCGCTCAGTTACAGCGTGAGAGGAACCTGTACGCCAAGACCCTGACTGAAATCTCCCGACGCTATGAGGAAAAGATCGAGGAGCTCACTCACATCCGTCGGACCTCCGATGTCCTCCGGGATGCAGTGGACTTGGACAGCACATGTCGGGCCCTGGTGGACAGTGTCCTGGAGCGGATCAAGGCAGAGGGATGCACGCTGATGCTCATGGACGCTGCCTCCGGCTCGCTCGAGGTGAAAACCGCCGGGTGCTCAAGAGATGGGGGGGACGCAACTTCCGGAGACGAGCGTGACTTGTCTGTCACCTTCCCCTTCCAACAGGATGCAGTGCGTCGTGCCGTGTCCGAGAAGAGGCCGATCCTCGCCACGGATACGGGAGACGGGAAATTGCCGTCGCTATACCTCCCGATCGTCAGCCGTGATATAGTCATCGGCCTGTTCGCGCTGCACCACCTCGGCCCCGAGATATTCAATGATAACACGATCCGGATCCTAACCATCCTCCTAAACCACGCCGCGGTAGCCGTCGAAAAAGCCCGACTCTATCAAGATCTCAAGGAGTATTCAGAGGATCTGGAGGCCAAGGTGGGGGAACGAACCCAGGAGCTCCAGATGCTTATCGAACGATTGGAGGAGGCTTCCCGACATAGATCCCAATTCTTGGCCAACATGTCTCATGAACTCCGAACGCCATTGAATGCCGTCATTGGCTTCTCGGACTTGCTCCTGACCCAGGCCTTTGGCCCCTTGAACGAGAAGCAGGCTCGGTACGTGAACCACGTCCTTACGAGTGGTCAGGACCTGTTGGCCCTGATCAATGACATCCTGGATCTTTCCAAGATTGAAGCGGGCAGGATGGAGCTTTATCCCCAGGCGGTCCCCCTCGAGGAAAGCCTGAAGGCCTATATCGATATGGTAAGGCCCCTCGCTGCGAAGAAGGACTTGCCTATGACCCTCAGCGTGGAGCCGGACACCGTCTACATTTGGTGCGACCATGTGCAACTGAGGCGGATCATGTACAATCTCCTCTCGAATGCCATCAAGTTTACCCCAGCTGGCGGAACTGTAGCGGTCTCCGCCCGATGCATTCAGGGTTCAGCGTTCAGGGTTCAGGAATCGAAGGAACCTGACCATGAACCATCGACCATGAACCATGAACCACGCGGAGATTTCGTAGAAATCCGCGTGCAGGATACCGGGATCGGGATTAGTCCAGAGGATCAGGGGCGGATCTTTCTGGAATTTGAGCAGGTGGCAGGCTCACACCAGCGCCAGCTGCAGGGGACTGGTTTAGGGTTGGCCCTGACCAAAAAGCTGGTGGAGCTTCACGGGGGGAGAATCTGGGTCGAGAGCGAGGTGGGAAGGGGAAGCACCTTCACGTTTACTCTTCCGAGGTAGAGTCAGGATTCCTGAATAAGCGGCCACCGCGGCTCTCGATGATTTAAACCCCTCAGCCCCGGTCGAGACCAAAACCAGAGAAATCCCCCCACCCAACTTTCTACTTGACATCCCGACCCTCCTACCCTAAACGTTTTGGATTGCGAAACGATCATGGCCGTCTCATCGGCGTCCACGTGCGTTGTCCGGGGGCTTCCCTCGCAGAGGGCAGCCGTTATTGCTACAATCCTCCAACGAGAAGATCTCGGTCCAGGGCGGATTACGGGCGTCGTGACTTCCCCTCATGTCTGGGTAGTTGCTGAGAATGGGTTGTGTGGGGTATACTAAGAGATACCAGCCGGTTCGGGCCCCTCGTGGCCTACGCATATTCATTGGGACTTTTCGCGAGCTCTCGTGCTTCAGGCGCGAGGTAAAGCGAGAGTGGCGGAATAGGCAGACGCGCGGGATTTAGGATCCCGTGGGTAAAACCGTGGGGGTTCAACTCCCCCCTCTCGCACCAGTGAAGGAGCAATGAAGGTTAGCGTAGAAGAACTATCGGGATGCAAGCGAGCCCTGACTGTGGAGGTCCCACCCGAAGCGGTCCGTCCCACCGTGGAGGGCGTGTATCGGAAGCTGGGGCAGCGGGTCGCGCTTCCGGGCTTTCGGCGCGGGCGGGTACCCCGGGATATCCTCGAGCATCGGTTCAAGGACGAGATCCGGGAAGAGATCCTGCAGGAGGTGATTCCGTCCACCTATCGGCAGGCTCTTGAGGAGTCCCAACTGGCCCCGGTGGGTCTTCCCACCGTCGAGGAGGTCTCTTTTCAGCTGGGGGAGCCACTCCGATACCGGGCCGTCGTGGAGGTCAAACCTCTCCTCGAGATCAGAGACTATCAGGGGGTGACGGTCTCCCGAAAGAAGGTGGAGGCCACCGACCAGGAGGTGGAAGACCACCTCAAGGCCCTCCAGGAGCAAGCGGCAGAGTATGTCCCGATGGAGGGCTGGCCGGCCTTCAGGGAAGACCGGGTGATTGTCGATGCACAGGGTTTCTTTCATGGGAAGCCCGTGAAGGACCTTCAGGTGAAAGATTTTCCCTTGGAGCTAGGAGCGGGACAGTTGCTTCCAGGGGTGGACGAGCGGCTGGCGGGCGTCCAAAAAGGGGAGGTCCGAGATGTCCCGGTGAGTTTTCCCCCCGACGACCCCAGGAAAGACCTGCGGGGCAAGGAGATCCTGTTTCGGTTCACCGTGAAGGAGATCAAGAAGAAAAAGGTTCCGCCCCTCGATGACACTTTTGCCAAGGCTGTGGGTGAGTGCGAGACGTTGGTAGAGCTCCGGGATAAGATTCGTCAAGAGCTTCTCAACAAAAAGGAGCGCGAGGAGGAACAACGACTCAAGTGGGAGGTGGTCGAGAAGATCGCGGCCGCCCACCCCTTCGACGTCCCTGAAGGTATGGTCCGCCGTGAGATGGAGGGGATTCTTCATGAGTTTTCCCGCGCGGTGGGGGCCCGTCCAGAGCGACTCGAGGGAGACATCTCTTTCCGCTTGAAGGTAGAAGAGTCCGCCCGGAAGCGAGTCAAGCACACCCTGATCCTGGAGGCCATCGTCCGGCAAGAAGGAATTGCGGTCGATCCCGAGGAAGTGGAGGCCGAGGTAGAGCGGCTCGCCTCGGTAACGGGCCAGACGCCGGATGAGCTCAAGGCACACCTCGACCGCGAAGGGCGCATGGAAGCGCTCGGGGCGAGTCTCGTTGAGCGGAAGGCCCTCAATTTTCTCTTTGCTCGAGCGAAGGTTCTGGACAATCATGACCTCATTACCCTCCCGTAAAGGGAGGAGCCCCGGTTCCGGCCGGGGGGGGAGAGGGGATTCGACTATGTATCTCGTGCCCATGGTAGTGGAACAGACAAACCGGGGAGAGCGCGCCTACGACATTTTTTCCCGCCTATTGAAGGATCGGATTGTCTTCCTGGGGCAGTCCATGGACGATGTCGATGCCAACCTGATCATCGCCCAGATGATCTTCCTGGAAGCCGAGGATCCGGAGAAAGACATCCACATGTACATCAATTGTCCGGGTGGCTCCGTCACGGCAGGCCTCGCCGTCTACGACACGATGCAGTATATCAAGCCCGACATAGAGACCATCTGCATGGGGCAGGCAAGCAGCATGGGGGCGCTCCTTCTCGCGGCGGGAAAGAAGGGGAAACGCTACTCGCTGCCTCATGCCCGGATCATGATTCATCAGCCCCTAGGCGGGGTGCAGGGGCAGGCGACGGACATCGACATCATGGCGCGGGAGATCCTCCGGGTCCGAGATGAGGTAAACGGCATCCTTGTCACACACACGGGCCAGACCCTTGAGAAAATTCGGCGAGATACGGAACGAGATTTCTTCATGACCGCCGATCAGGCGAAGGAGTACGGCCTCCTCGATGAGGTGATCGTCTCCCGGGACGCGGGGGGGGTTCCAACTGAGACGCTGGTGCGCGGGTAAAAACAACAGGAGAGGGAAATGGCCAAGCCGATCAAACAGGGCGGAAAGCTGACGTGCTCCTTCTGTGGCAAGAACCAGGATGATGTCCGCAAGCTGATTGCCGGCCCCACTGTCTACATTTGCGATGAGTGTATCGAGCTCTGCAACGACATTATCGCCGAGGAACTCGAGGAGGAGCGCGGCAAGGCCCTGGGTGATCTTCCCAAGCCGGCAGAGATCAAGGCCATCTTGGACCAGTACGTGATCGGGCAGGAGCGGGCCAAACGGACTTTGGCGGTAGCCGTGTATAACCATTACAAGCGCATCAGCGCCCGGGCCCGTTTTGACGATGTAGAGCTTGCCAAGTCCAACATCCTCCTCATCGGCCCGACGGGCTCGGGGAAGACCTTGCTCGCCCAGACGTTTGCAAGGATCCTGGACGTTCCCTTCACCATCGCCGATGCCACGACGCTCACGGAAGCGGGATATGTGGGGGAAGATGTAGAGAACATCATTCTTCGTCTTCTTCAGGTGGCCGACTACGACATCGAGCGCGCGGAACGGGGGATCGTCTATATCGACGAGATAGACAAGATCGCCCGGAAATCCGAAAATCCCTCTATCACCCGTGATGTGTCCGGGGAGGGAGTCCAGCAGACCCTGTTGAAGATCCTCGAGGGGACCATCGCCAACGTTCCGCCCCAAGGGGGACGGAAACATCCCCAGCAGGAGTATCTCCAGGTAGATACCACCAATATCCTCTTCATCTGTGGAGGTGCCTTTGTGGGGTTGGAGAAGATGGTCGAGGCCCGGATTGGCCACAAGGCCATGGGCTTCCGGGCTACCGTTCAAGGGCGGCGCGAAAGGAGGATCGGGGAAACCTTAGCCGAAGTCCAGCCTGAGGACCTTCTCAAATACGGTCTGATCCCCGAGCTGGTCGGGCGGCTTCCGGTGGTGGCCGCGCTCCACGAGCTCGACGCAGCAGCCCTGATTCGGATCCTGGTCGAGCCGAAGAATGCCCTCCTCAAGCAGTACCAGAAGTTTTTAAGCTTCGAGGGGGTCAAGCTGACGGTCCTCGAGGAGGCGGTGCAGGCCGTGGCACAAGAAGCGGTGCGCCGAGACACCGGAGCCCGAGGTCTTCGGTCAATCCTTGAGGATATCATGATGGATGTCATGTACGAGATCCCCTCCCTGACCGGGGTGGCCGAAGTCATCGTCGGTCGGGAAGCGATCATGGAGCGGAAACGGCCCATCCTGCTCTACCACAAAAAGAAGGCCGAAACGGCATAGCCTTTTCCTGGCTTGCATCGTTTTGGGCTTTCTTCCCCCTTTTTTCTTGACACTCTACGCTGTGTCCAGTAGGTTTTGTTGTGCATGTGTATCCATCCCCAGAGGGTGGTGCATGACCTCAAAGCAACCTATCTGGACGATTGCTCTGCTTCTTCTGGTGCTGTCGCTCGTCTTGGGGGCCTGTTCGAGTGGTCCCTCCCTGCAGCCTGCGGCCGACGCGGAGGGTCTGTTCTGGCGGGCCAACTACGATTTTATGCGGGGGCGGTATAAAGAGGCTCGGGAGAAGCTTCGCCTCTTTGTCACCCAGTTTCCCGACAACCCGGCCGTGCCTGAAGCCCGACTCGGGATTGCCCGAACCTACTTTGAAGAGGGCAATTACGGACAGGCACGGGTCGAGTATGAACGCTACCTGGCACTGCATCCTCGCCATGAGCGCCTGGATGAGGCTTTGTATTACATCGGTCTCAGTTACTTCCAGCAGATGGAAAAGGTGGGCCGGGATCAGACCGCCACCGGGCGGGCGGTCGTCGCCTTTCGAAGACTAATTACCGAAGTCCCCGGCACGCCGTACGGAGAAGATGCAAAGGCAAAAATCTTCATCGCCCGCCGCCGCCTGGCGGCACAAGAATTCTATGTTGGCCTCTTTTACCTCAAGCGGGACAAGTACAAGGCGGCCATAGGCCGCTTCCAGTGGTGCCTGGACCAGTACCCCGGAACGGGCCTCGAGCCCAAGGCCCTCTACCATATTGGCGAGGCCTACACCCGTTTTGAGGAGAATCAAAAGGCCGAAGCAGTCTACCGGCAGGTCCTGGAGAAATACCCCGACTCTCGTTGGGCGGTGGAGGCTGGAGACCGCCTCGGGGTCCAGGTGGTGGTCCAAGCGCCGAGCGAGGACGACAAGTACCCCGATGAATCCAGTGGGGGAATAGGGGGCTTTTTCGAGGAATCCTGGGATGAAATTAAGGCCGCCTTCCGGAACACCCTGAGATCCCCCACCATCGAGTAATCCCTTCGACATGGATCCCCCCCAGTTAAGGCAGCAAATCCAAAAGGCGACGGTCCTATTTCAGTCGGGGCGGTACGACGAGGCGGAGGCTTTGCTCCTCGAAATTGTCAAGCGAACTCCTCTGTATGCCAATATTTACAATATGTTGGGCTTCATCTATTCCCAGCGCAATGTCCCGGAGAAGGCTGTGGAACTGTTCCGCCAAGCCCTGAGCATCAACCCCGCGTACACCGAGGCGCGACTCAATCTCGCTATCACGTTGGCCGACATGGGGGCGTACACCGATGCCCTTCAGGAGTATGGGGTGGCCAAAGACCGAGAGCAGGCCAAGGCCCCTACGCTCCCCACGCATGCCCAAGCACGACTGGCCAATGCCCATGCAGAACTTGCCAAGGCCTACCAGGAACTCAGTCTCTATCCTCAGTCGGTTCAGGAGTATGAAAAGGCCATCGCCTTAGCCCCCAATTTTCCTGATCTTCATTGTAACCTGGCTCGGTGTTACATGGAGGCAGGAGATCCGGACCGGGCACAGGCCGCCCTGGAACGGGCATTGGAGCTTCATCCCGCGTATGCTGATGCCCTCGTCCAGCTGGGGGTTCTCCATTATCAGCGGCGTGAGACCTCCGAGGCTGTTTCCGTCTGGGAAAGGGCCTTGACCTCCGATCCGGGCAACGTGTTAGCCCAGATCTACCTGCGCAGGGCCCGGGAGGGGGGGGCGGGAGACTGACCCCGCTGCCCATGACCTCGATCCTGACAGAGACTCGTCGGCTCCTCACCACCCATGGACTTCGGCCCAAGAAACGCTTGGGCCAGAGCTTCCTCGTTGATCGAAACATCCTGGGAAACATCCTGAAAGCGGGGGAGGTACACCGGGGGGATCGAGTCTTGGAGATTGGGGCTGGGGTCGGGACGCTGACCCATGCCTTAGGCGAGCGCTGTCGTCGGATCGTCGCAGTCGAAATCGACCCCAAGCTCTTTCAGATCCTTCGAGAGGTGCTTGGAGACAAAACGCAGGTGACCCTCGTGCATGGCGATGCGCTGCGTCTTGACTTCGGGCACCTCTTGGGGGAGGAGAGGCCCTGGAAAGTCATCGCGAATTTGCCTTACTCCATTGTGACTCCCCTCATCACGCGCCTGCTTAACCTAACTAATTGTTTTTCTCTCCTCCTCCTGATGGTGCAGGAGGAGGTGGCAAAGCGGTTAATAGCTTCCCCTGGGAAGAAGACCTACGGGTCACTCACCGTCCTGGCCCAGTATTACGCCGATGTTCGGATGGTGGCTCGCGTCCCTCGGAGCGCCTTTTATCCCAGGCCCCGGGTCGACTCGGTGCTGTTAAGACTTGAGCCCCTCCCGGCACCCCGCGTAGCCCCAAGGGATCCCGCCCTATTCTTCCGTCTGGTCCGAACCGCCTTTACTCACCGGCGGAAGACCCTACAGAACTCCCTTATGCGATCAGGGTGGGTCTCTCTGGATCGGGAGGAAATTCAGGCGATCCTGAAGCGGACAGGCATTGACCCCCATCGCCGTGGAGAGACATTGACCTTGCAGGAGTTTCGGGTACTGGCAGATGAACTCCTCGCGGAAATTAAGGGTGTGGCGGTCTAATGGCTCTCGCGGGCCATAGTTCACGGTTCAGGGTTCATAGTTCACAGCCAGCACGCTGGGACGCCAGGAGGCCAGGAGGCCAGGAGGCTAGGAGGCTGAGACGGCTTCCTAGGGGGGTTTGCTGATAGCGGATGGCTGACTGCGGACAGCTGACGGCTGACCGCTGACTGCTCCAGCGGTTGCTGATGGCTGATAGTCGATCGCTGATAGCTTCAAAATGGCTGACTGCTGGTTGCTGATATAGGAGGCAGGGATGTTTCATATGGCACGGGAAGAAGACATCAAGGCGGGTCGGGTCACCGACGTCTATTTCCTGAGGACCCTCGAGATCCTCGAACAGAAAAAAATCAACGCCACCGCAGTCGCCGAGGTGGCCTTAAAGGCCTTCCCCGATTCCCGGACGTGGGGCATCCTCGCCGGAATTGAAGAGGTAACTAGCCTGCTGGAGGGGTTGCCCGTCGACGTCGACACTTTCCTCGAAGGGGCGTCGTTTCGGACCGGAGAGCCGGTCCTTACCATCGAAGGCATCTATCGGGAATGGGGACACTACGAGACGGCCATCCTCGGTCTTCTCTGTCAGGCCTCGGGGATTGCGACCAAGGCGGCCCGGTGTAAGAAGATCGCTGAGGGCCGCACCGTGATCAGCTTCGGGGCCCGGCGGATGCACCCCGCACTCGCACCCATGATCGAGCGGAACGCGTTTATCGGAGGCTGCGATGGGGTGGCAGTCGTGAAATCGGCCGAGCTCATCAAGGAGGAGCCGGTCGGAACGATGCCGCATGCCTTGGCCTTGATCCTGGGAGATACGGTGGAGGCGGCCAAGGCCTTTGATACGGTCATCGACCCGCGGGTAAAGCGGGTGGTGCTCATCGACACGTTTAACGATGAGAAATTCGAGGCGGTCCGGGTGGCAGAAGCCCTCGGAGATCATCTGTTCGCCGTGCGGCTGGACACGCCGGCTTCCCGACGGGGCAATATGTTGGAGATCCTCAGGGAGGTCCGATGGGAGCTGGACTCTCGGGGGTTTTCCTGGGTGAAGTTCTTCATCTCGGGGGGTCTGGATGAGTCGGAGATCCGGCAGCTGAACCCGGTGGCGGATGCCTATGGGGTTGGAACATCCATCTCGAACGCGCCGGTCATGAATTTCGCCCTGGATGTCGTCCAGATCGATGGACAGGCCAGAGCCAAGCGGGGAAAGCGTTCCGGGCGAAAGGCGGTGTACCGGTGTCTCGGCTGCCGGGAGCGGTGGGTGCTCCCCGCCCACACCTCTTCCCCTTCCTGCCCCTGCGGCGGTACTCTCGAATCGCTGCTCGTTCCCCTCCTCCGGCAGGGACGGCTCATCCGAGAGCTCCCCAGCACCCAAGAGATCCGGTCCCGAGTCCTAGACGAGCTTGAGCACCTCCCCCTGTGACGACTTAGGGGAAGCCTGAGGCGAGGGTCCTGTAGTGTGATCGAGGTGCGGTCAGGATCGAGGTGGGAGGGAACTGCATGCGGAGGGGCCACGGCCG
>JAPUFX010000181.1 GCA_027293415.1 Candidatus Methylomirabilota bacterium | reverse complement strand
CTGGCAGATACCTCATACCCTGGCCATCGCTAGGCTATACCGCGACGACTTTGCCCGAGCGGGCATCCGGTTCCTTCCCGTTGTCGATCCTGAAGGGAGGAGCACGGGTCGTCAGGCCGTAGGTTTCTCTCTGGCATTACTTGTGGTCAGCCTGCTGCCAATGCTCCTTGGTCTTGCCGGCGTGTTGTATTATGTAGTCGCCCTTCTGCTCGGGGTCGCCTTTGTGACAAGCGCCTGTAGACTAGCCATTGCTCGATCGGTTGCAGCCGCACGGCAGCTTTTGTTCGCCTCCTTAGTCTACCTCCCGGTACTCCTCCTCGTGATGGCACTGAATCGCTCGGCGCTCTGATCGGAGTAAAGATGATGGCTCAGCAAAATAGACAGCGGCGAACCCAGCATTTTGGCATCCTGCTGGCATTTTTTCTACTTTCCTATTTTGGTGCAATCATTGTTTTCATTATCGTTTATTAGGCATCAGCGACCTGTCTGCCGTGCCGTGCACGGCAAAGGCAGGTCAGCTTACAGCTTTAGGTTCGAGGCTGACGGCTAATGGCTACACTTCCAAGCTGATATATGTCACGTGAAGCTACAGCCCGGCAATTTACTGCACCCCTAGAAGGCGAGGTTTTGCAGACCGCCAGCCTTGGTGGCGGTCCTCCGCCTCCTTCCACAAACGCGGGGCCAGCGATCAGCAATGCCCGTCTTGGGTTGTTTGTGTTTCTGGGGGCCGAGTTGATGTTTTTTGCAGGGCTGATCGGTGCCTTTATGGTTTACCGATTGGGGAGCGAGGTCTGGCCACCCCTGTCTCAGCCGCGCCTGCCCGTAGCGATAACCGGGGTTAATACGGCCATTCTTCTGTTCAGCGGGATAACCGTTTGTCTGGCCTTGAGTGCGATCCGAATTGGGAAATCGACCACGCTTATTCGGTGGCTTTTAACCACGGTGTTTCTCGGGGCTGTCTTTCTATTCGTTCAGGGCTACGAATGGTTACACTTGATCCACTTTGGCCTAACGCTGTCGAGCGGGATTTACGGTGCTACCTTTTACATGTTGATTGGCTTCCACGGCTTCCATGTGCTTGGTGCCATGCTCTGGTTGATAACGGTCCTGGTACAGACTCGGCGTGGCCGCTTCACGTCGAATAGTCATACGGGTATTGAGGTGTGCGCGATATACTGGATGTTTGTCGTAGTCCTTTGGCCGGTCCTCTATGGGCTGGTTTATCTATATTGACAGCATGCGCGCGTTGCGCTAATTTGCGAGTCATTGTCAGAACAGAGTTCCTGTTCTGCCTGTTGGTGTTGCCATTGTGGCCTGAATTGTTCATCTTCACACGTGCTCGGCGATGGAGCTGGGCGGCACTGGCAGAGGAGGGGGCTTTTTGCACCTGGTCGAGGTATCAATGGAGGAGAGAAGATGAGTGAAGCTGCCGTGATGGATGCTGCCGCCGAACCGGCGGAATCGCCCCTGACACCTGAGAGCTGGGGCAAACTCGGCATGTGGGTTTTCCTGGCTGGAGATGCGATGAGCTTTGGGGCGCTCATTGTGGGCTACGGTCTCTTTCGCATTGGTAGTTCTAACTGGCCCAGGCCTGCGGAAGTCCTCGGGATCAACCTCACGGCCCTCATGACCTTGCTGCTCATTTGCAGCAGCGTGACGATGGTGCTCTCCCTCTCGGCGATCAAGAATGGAGATCAGTCGAGATTTAAAAAGTTCCTGTCTCTGACCGTCTTGGCCGGGATGGTCTTTTTAGGATTGCAGGCCTACGAGTGGACCAACCTGATCCACGAGGGGCTCACGCTGACAGGTAATCCCTTTGGGGCTATCCTGTTCGGTACGACCTTTTTTGTGCTGACTGGCTTTCACGGCTGTCATGTGTTTGGGGGAGTCGTCTACCTCTCCACAGTCCTGGTTCAGGGGTGTCGCGGCCGTTACGGGGAGCATCGGCACAACGAAGTGGAAATTGCCGGCCTGTACTGGCATTTCGTCGATCTGGTTTGGATCCTGATTTTCACCTTTGTCTATCTCGTGTGAAAGGCGAATTGGGGGATTAGCGATGACAACAGCTCACACAGAACCTAACTACTTCGGTGTCTTCTGGTGGCTTTTGGGACTGACTATTCTCGAGATCGCTGTCATCTACGTGCCAATGGCAAGGCTCATCATCGTGATCCTTCTCATAGGGCTTGCCTTGTCCAAGGCGGTTCTGGTGGCCATGTACTTTATGCACCTCAAGTTTGAGCGGGTCACGCTGGGAGTGATTGCCCTTACCCCGCTGATCCTATGTGTCTTCTTGATCCTGATGCTTCTTCCTGACATTACCTGACCATTCCCTTGGTCCCACTCTCATATCTGCCCGGTATCAACGCTTCTCTCAACTCGGCCTGCGCGTTGTTCCTGGTCATCGGGTATCTGTTGATAAGACGAGGGCGCGTAACGGCGCACCGGGTCTGCATGCTGTCTGCGTTCGCAACCTCAACTCTTTTTCTGGTCTCGTATCTCACCTATCACTACCAGGTCGGCTCTGTCCCGTTTGAAGGTAGAGGTTGGATTCGCCCTCTCTACTTCTCGATCCTGATCTCCCACACAGTACTGGCTGCTGCCATTGTCCCGCTGGTCCTGGTCACCCTGGTCCGGGCTCTCAGGGGAAGGTTCGAGAGGCACAAGCGGATCGCCCGTTGGACATTGCCTATCTGGCTCTACGTTTCCGTCACCGGAGTCGTCGTCTACTGGATGCTCTACCGTCTCTAAGATGATGACCCTGAAACCTTTCGCCCAGCCACGCAAGCCCAGACTTCAGGTCATGGTACTCAGATAAAGTATCTCGTCTGTCCAGCCTGACACCAAGCTTAACCCCGATCCGTAAAAAATAATCGAGGCAGCTGCGGTGTTGACCACGATATGACAGCAGTTACCGACATTTTGATCTTCAGTTTGCAGCTATACTAAAGGTGAGTTGCTGATACCCGCTGCGAAGAGGTGATTGCTGCGCTCTGATGCTCATCAGGGTGGATTTCTTCCCTTCGAGAACCTCAGGGCCGTGAGCCTGTCGAACCGGGGGCTGATTAATGTCGGATCGGGGTTAATCCAACCAATCTTGCTCTTTGAGCTTTCTTGGGAGGTACTTCTTCGTCAGGTACTGGAAGTCCTTGTTGGCGAGTGAGTCCAGTTCGTACTTGAGACCGCTTGAGAGCATCCGCTTAATTTCATTCTGCCAGTCCTTTTTTTGAAACCACGGATAGTTGAGGAGCTCCCGGGCTCGGTTGATGTCTTTGTCATTGAGCTTGATGCCTACGTTGCGCGGGAGCCCGTATTGTTCGGGATCAGCGCTGGAGAGACCCATGAATTTGGCTTTCGGAATGGCCATGCGCTGGCTTTCAAAAGCAAGATTGATCGATCCTTGCTTGATGACCGAGTATATGTAGTAGCCCCAGGGATCATTGTCCACAAGGACATAGACGGGGAGCCCTTTTTCGTCGTGCAGCCGCCGCGCCAGGCGCCTGACACCGCGCGGGGGCTGGCCGTTTCCTGTAAGGAGGATACAGTTGTACTTGCGCCAGAACTTGTCTTCGGAGAGGCGGTTCCACTGGGTGCCCTTCTCAACGAGGAGCACGAAATCGGCGCTACATCTCTTGATCTGGATATATTCCGGCTCGACGATGGAGGGAACCGAATAGCCGCCTTTTCCCAGCCTGGTACAGTCCACCTGGTCGCCGTCATCAACCAACACCAGCGGTCCCACGACGGTTCCGCCATTGTCGGCACGGACGTGCAACTCTTCCCGGAGGACTTCCAGGGAGACCTCAAGGTCCTCAATGACCGGATCTGATTCGTTTTGTCCGTCGAACGTGTTTTCGTTCGAGTCCTTAATCGTGTGTTTTGTGCGGTAGTAGATTTCCCTTAGAGAGGTTGTGAGGTTCGATCGCTGGAGCTCGGAGAGGGCATCCGCCACGAGTACCGTCTGCATGAACTTCTTGGCCATCCCTACGTTGAAAAACGAGCGGAGCTGCCTGTTTTTACCCATTTCGATAATGCGCTTTTTCTCGTTAAACTTGACGTTTGAAAGGGCGCGTACGGGAATCGAAAGGGTGGGGTCCTTGCTCCGTTGCGCAGCCGTGATGACCACGTCAGCCACCCCGATGAGTTTCTTTGCGACTGCATCGTTAATCTTTTGCTTTTTTCGCGCCATATTGCTCCTACCTCTTCCTGCGCCTCGCCCTTTTCTTGGCTCTTCCGGTACGTGTGATCGCTTTTTTCTTGCCTGGTGGCTTGTTAGATCTTGCCGCTTTACGCTTACCCTTCGCCGTAGACTCAGCTTTTCCTTTCAGCCGTGTCGGCTTCGCGGATTTCTCCTCTTCTTCGGAATTTCCTTTCATAGGTGCGACTTTATTAGGCGCACCGTTACTCGGAACCATCACCTCTCCTTCAGTTCCCTCCGGGGTGACGATGATCGAATGGGGGAGACCTTCCGGGTCGCCTCCGTTGTTTCCTAGTAGCTCGTCTGTCTTCTCTCCGCCTGTCCGCCTCATGGCTATTTTGTGAAGCTGCTGTTTGAGTTTCTCTGTGGGCAGCTTCCCACCCTTGAGGTGGTTGCACGCTTCCACAACTTCCTCGATGTAGAGTTCAAAGATATTGCGCCGACGAAACTCGCTCTTGGCCCGTTCCCGTCGTCTGAGAAAGGTCCCAAGCCGCCGACCGCATTCTTGCAGGGCGAGCTTGATTTCCTTTCGGATCTCATCGTAATCGGCGATTGCTTCTTTGGCTTCGCTTGTAAACGGAACCCAGACCGAGGCCATATGAATGAAAATCACCAAGGGACCTGATGGAAGCGCGCCTCTGGACTGCGGAACACCATAGTTGCGCCAAGTGGTTTCTATCGCAGACTTGAAGGTTGAGCAGGCTGACTGCTGAAAGAGAAGCGGAACTCGGTTTGCGTAGCGGATGACTCGGGCTAGCAAGTTGTCATTTTTCTGATTCTCCCCTTCGGCAAGGGGCATCTTCGTGCGTTCCTGGTTCTTCGCGGCCTCTTCGGGCCCCCTGCCGTAAGCCAAGCCCGCCTCGATCACGAAAGGATTGCCGCGGTAGACAGCCGGCGGCCGGGTTACCGCAGTATAGAAATCCCCCGTGATTTGCTTATACAGGCCACAGAGAATTGCCTTTTCGCCGATTGGCGAGACGCAGTTGCTCGGTGGCGCCATGATCTTGGTGGACTGGATGGACTTATAGAGCGTTTCAGCGGTGTCTCCATGGATATCCCGAGGGCGCTTGTGGGGCGAGATCTTTGCTGTCTTGCAGATATCCTCTGCGAGCCTCGCGGACACGCGGCTGAAGTCGCTGGACAGGAACCCCGAGAGCCAGTGGCTCTTGGTGTCGTGCAGCATCTTGAGCATC
Source organism: Candidatus Methylomirabilota bacterium (assembly GCA_027293415.1). Classification (NCBI taxonomy): domain Bacteria; phylum Methylomirabilota (SeqCode); species Candidatus Methylomirabilota bacterium. The sequence goes on along the minus strand of JAPUFX010000181.1, from coordinate 5 downwards.
ATCCC
>JAPUFX010000180.1 GCA_027293415.1 Candidatus Methylomirabilota bacterium | reverse complement strand
GGTTGTAGGGGAGAGACTCCCCTACGCTTGGGGGGTGCTCAGCGAGGCTAAAGTCGAGCGCCGAAGGGGGGCCTGCCCCCCTAGCGGAAGTGACGCACCAAGGGGGGATTGTTAGCGGGAAATAGTTGGTGCGGCACTAGTCTCAGGAGTGACCACGGGACCAGTCACCCGGGGGCTGACCCCCGAGGGGCGGGTGGTGAGCGCGGGGAGACGGTGGAGGGGGACGGTCGGCGTGAGGATCAGCGCAGGATTCATTGCCCTGAGTCTCCTTGGCGTCCTGCCCGCCTCTCAGGCGCAGGGCGTGGTCGACCGGGTCCAGGATTTTTACGAGAAGACCACGGATATGACGGGGCAGTTTCACCAGCGGGTCGAGTTGGCGATCGGGCAAGTGGAAGAGGCCTGGGGGGCTTTCTCCTTGAAACGCCCCGGGATGATGCGTTGGGAGTATGAACGGCCAGAGCGGCGCCTTTTGGTGACCGACGGGTCCACTTTCTGGGTTTACACCCCCGCGGATCGACAGGTCATCGTTCAGGATCTCAAAGCGGCAGTGACTTCCCTCCCATTCGACTTCCTGATGGGGGTGGGGAAATTGGACGATCAGTTCGTCCTGCGAGAAGTGAGGGACCAGGGTGATTCCTATCGCCTCGTGCTGAGGCCGCGCCGCCCGGATACTCTCCTCCGCGAGATGGAAATGGAGGTGGAGGCGACGACGCTATACATCCGGTCCCTGACCTTGCTCGATCCGTATGAGAATCGGACGGTTATGCGTTTTTCTCATCTGCAGATCAATAGTGGTCTTCCCGCCGATCTCTTCTCCTTTGTCCCGCCGCCCGGGGTGAAGATCCTTCGCGCAGAGGACCTCTATCCCCACTAAGGCTTCGACAGGGGGTATCTCCGGGACATCTCCTCCAGCTGATTGGCGGTACCGAAAACCCTAGCCGTTAGGGTATACGGGCATGTACCTTGCGAGAATTGTCGAATCAGCTGGCCATGTCCCTCCCCATTGTTGCGATAAGTACTTGAATGCACGGCGACCAGGTTTTGCCCAATAACCAAGGCGAGGTGCCACTCTCCACCATGAGGCCGATTGAGCCCGACAAAGGACCCCTCAACGTTTCCGATGTTCGACGGGAAGGTCGGGACAGTCCCACCATTCTCATCGTGGACGTCGATCTGGAGATCCTCCGAATGCTCCAGACCGTGCTGGAGCACCAAGAATACAGGGTGCTCACGGCCACGTCAGGGCTGGCCGCCCTCGAGCTGATCAGGACGCGTCCTATCAGCCTCGTGGTCCTGGATGTCGCGATCCCTGGGGTGGATGGGATCGCCGTGTGCCGCGAGATCAAAGCGGATCCGGGGCTCCGACATATCCCTGTGATTTTTCTTACGGCCAAGGACAGCGTCGAGGACAAAGTCTTGGGATTAGAAATCGGGGCCGACGACTATATAACGAAGCCCTTCAGTAAAGAGGAGCTGGTTGCCAGGATCCGTACCCACCTCCGGAACCGCCGGGCAACCCAAGAGGTGCTGGCGGAGCAGGTCAGACAAATCCAACCCTCCCCCCAGGCGAGACCCTCGGCAACGGTCCCCCCTGCCGCAAGCGAGGTCATGCGGGACATTGTGAAACGGTTCTTCGAGACGATGCAGGTGGACCGGGTTGCCATCACCGTTGGCACTCCGGGAGAGCCGACCGCCACCCTTGTCTTAGCGTATGACCGGTTCAAGGAGAACCCGTGGACTGAAGGGGGCAATCTCTCTCTAGACCGGTACCCGGAGATCCGTCACGTCCTCGAGACTCAGCAACCCCTGGTCGTCCCGAACGTGGCGAAGGAACCGGTACTGTCCACTGTCCGGGACCTCCTCGTCTCCCACTCGATTCAATCGATTTTGGTGATTCCCCTCCTGACGCAGGATCAATGCATCGGGGCGGTGAGCCTGAACAGTCGACGCGCTATTCGAAACTTCACCCGGGGAGAGATTGAGTTGTGTCAGACCCTGGCGAACCAGGCGGCCCTCGCCATGGAGCAAGGCCCCCTCTTTCAGGAGGCCCGGGATCGGGCCAGTAAGCTCCAAACCCTGATCCACCTGACGAAGATGATGACCGCCTCCTTGAACCTCCAGGAGGTTTTTAACTTTGCGGTGGAAGCGGCGGCGGAATTTCTCGAGGTCCCTTGCGTCGGGCTCTGGGTGACAGACGAGGAGACCCACGAACTGCTGGTCCAAGCAAGTCACGGCCTGCACGATTTCCGATTGATGGTGGACCGGATCCCGTACGGTAAAGGGGTCATCGGAGAGATCATGGAGCGCCGGGAGCCGCACTACATCGCCGATATCAGACAGGAGTCACGCTGGTTTAACAAGCGGTTCCTGGAGGAGGCGGGCATCGTCTCCTTCGCGGGGATTCCCCTGATCACCGAAGATCGGGTCTTGGGGGTCCTCTCTGTCTTCACTCACCATCGTCGTCTTTTCAGTCACGATGAGCGGGCGTTGATGGGGACCTTTGCCAGCCAGGCGGCCATCGCGATTGGAAACGCCAGGGCCTATCAGCAGATCCAACGGTACGCGTCCACCGTGGCAGAGTTATACGAGGCCGCCATACAGGTGAGTGGTTCGCTCGACTTAGACGAAACCCTCCAGAAGATCGCGCGAGGTGCAGCAGCCTCCGCCGACGCCGCCTCGAGCACTATCATCCTCCTTGATGACTTAGGCGAGGTCTCTCATGTGACCGACTGGGAGGTGGGGGGGATTGAGGTGCGGAAGGACGGCGGCTCGCGCCGGGTCTGGGAGACCGGACGGCCAGTGATCCTTCCTGATTTTTCTGCGGCCCCTCCTGGGACCGTCAATCCCCGGCTGCTGGAACTCGGGCGGCGCGCCGCCGTCTGTTTGCCACTGCGGGTGCGGGAGCGGGTCCGGGGGGTGTTGTGGGTCCACTACAATGAACCCCGTCGTTTTGCCGAGGAGGATATGCAGCTGCTTTCCTACTTTACCAACCAGGCGGCCATTGCCATCGAGAATGCTCGGCTATTTGCGGAGACGACACGTCTGGCCAACACTGACCCGTTGACCGGGCTGTACAACCACCGGTACTTCTATCATCTTCTCGAGACAGAGCTCAAGCGGGCGCGTCGGTATGGCCGCTCGCTCTCCCTGATCATGCTCGACATCGATCACTTTAAGCAGTTCAATGACCGCTTCGGACACCTGTCTGGCGATGAGGCCTTGCGCTGCCTGGCCCAGATTCTCCGGAAAAATTCCCGAGGGGTGGACATGGTAGCCCGGTATGGCGGAGAAGAATTTGCCATCATCCTTCCGGAAACCGACCTCCCCCAGGGCTCAATTCAGGCGGAACGTCTCCGAGCGGCGGCAGCGGAGCAAGAGTGGCCTGAAAGCCAATTGACCATAAGTCTCGGAGTGGCGCCCCTCACAGCGGAAATGGCCAGGGCCGAGGATTTGGTTCGGGACGCGGATCGCGCCCTCTATGAGGCCAAGGATGCCGGACGCAACCAGGTGTGCCTCTCCCGGTTGACAGGTGGCGAGTGAGCGTCTACTCTTACGACATGCCGAGAGTGTTGATGGGAAGCCGGATGAGTAGGCAGAGGGAGGCACCTCTCACGGCCAATCGCGGATCGGTGAGCGCTTCCCCAGGTGGTTGACGCCCAGCGGAAACAGACTCTTTCAGACAGGCTCGTTGTGGCGATCGCAACGGGGGTGTATGTCGGCTACCTTCCTCCAGCCCCCGGAACGCTCGGGAGCCTCCTCGGACTCTTGCTCCTGTGGCCCTTGAAACCCGGGACCGTGCAGGTCTTGGTGACTCTTTTCCTCATCGGGGTGGGGATTGTAGTTGCCGACCGGGCGGCAAGGGTCATCGGGGGCCAAGACCCACCCGTCATCGTGATCGATGAGATTGCCGGCATTGCGGTGGCTACGCTGCTCCTGCCGCCCCAGGTCCAGGAACGGGTAGTCGCCTTCGTGATCTTTCGACTCTTCGATGTGATCAAGCCCTTCCCCGCTCGCCAGGCGGAACGTCTTCCAGGAGGATTCGGCATCGTCGGGGATGACCTGATCGCCGGCCTGTATACCAACCTGTTGGTTCGGGTGTGGCTCCTGTTGTCATGAAAGCACCAAATGCAGAGATCGTGAGCATCGGGACCGAGCTCCTTCAAGCGGCTTCAGCCGATACCAATAGTCTGTATCTCGTGGAGCAGCTGCAAGGGGTCGGGATTGAGGTATCGTACCGCACGGTGGTCGGAGACGACCGCCGGCGAATCCATCTGGTGCTCCGGCAGGCCCTGGATCGGGCGGACGTAGTAGTTGTCACCGGCGGGCTGGGCCCGACCGAGGATGATCGGACCCGGGACGCCCTGGCGGACGTGAGCGGAAGGCGACTGGTCCTCCACAGTGAGACATTGAAGGGTATCGAAGAGCGGTTTGCCCGCCGCGCTGTTGCTATGCCGGAGGCTGCAAAACGTCAGGCCTGGGTCCCGGAGGGGTTTGTGGTCCTCGAGAACCGGCACGGGACAGCCCCGGGCCTTCTCTGGGAGGAAGGTGAGCGCCTCCTCGTTGCCCTGCCAGGCCCGCCGCGAGAGATGCATCCACTCTTTGTCGAACAGGTTCTGCCGGTCCTTTTACGAAAGGCCGGAAACGGACAGCGGATCCGGGCCCGGACAGTCAAGGTCTGCGGGTTGTTCGAGTCGCAGGTGGAGGAGCGAATGAAAGAACTGCTCCACGGCGACCATCCTCCCGTGAGCCTCCTCGCTCGCCCAGGGGAGGTCCATGTCCGGGTGACAGCTGCTGGAAGGGGGGAAGAGGTCGAGTCCCAGCTTCAGCTCTGGGAGGAAAAACTTCGGAACCTGCTGGGGGAGGCGGTCTTCGGGGTCGATGAGGAACGCCTTGAGGAAGCAATAGGGTGGCTTCTCCGCCGTGCAGGAAAGACCGTGGCCATAGCCGAATCCTGCACCGGCGGTCTCATCTGCCATCGGATCACCAATGTCCCCAGCAGCTCCGACTATTTCAAGCGGGGGATCGTCTCGTACAGCAATCGGGCCAAGAAGGATCTCTTGGGGGTTCCCTTCTCCATGATCGAGCGCCACGGGGCGGTGAGTCCGGAGGTGGCGGTCGCTATGGCGGCAGGTGTACGCCGGGTTGCGGGGACCGATCTCGGGGTGGGAGTGACCGGGATTGCCGGTCCCGGCGGGGGCACCGAGACAAAGCCGGTGGGGCTCACCTTCATCGCCCTGGCCGACGCACAGGGAGAAGAGTGGTGTGAACACCGATTCCGGTTCGATCGGGAGGGGAACAAGCTTTGGGCTTCCCAAATGGCCCTGGAGATGCTCCGTCGGTACTTGCTCAAAATCAGCGGGCAGGATTGAAAAGCACCGGGACGCACCGCTCGATGCTGAACGCGCATGCGACTGTTTATCGCCATCCATGTGGATCCCTCCCTGAAGGCTCCCTTGGCAGAGATCCAGGGACAACTCAAGGCGACGCCGGCGCCGGTCAGCTGGGTCAAGCCGGATAACCTGCACTTTACCCTCAAGTTTCTCGGAGAGGTTGGAGAGGCACAGCTACCGGCACTCCAGGAGGCCTTTCGTCGCTCTCTCGCTGGCGTCGGGCCTTTCACCCTTTTGCTTGCCGGTCTCGGGACCTTCCCACCGAAAAGGAGGCCGCGGGTGATCTGGATTGGAGTACAGCAGGGCGCCGAAGAGGTGGAACGGCTTCGGGTCCGAATCGACGAGATGCTCGTTCCACTCGGCTTTCCCCGAGAGGCGCGGCCGTTTCAAGCCCATCTCACCCTGGGTCGAGTCAAAAATGTCGGGCGGCTCGATCCCCTGCTGGAGTCTCTCCGCAGGATCGATGTCGGGGAAGTGGGACGGATGCAGGTGGAGTCGGTCGAGCTCATGCAGAGCCGGCTTCACCCGGCGGGGGCCATCTACACGCCGGTCGAGACGGTTCTGTTGGCGGAGGAGGAGTGAACTTGCGGAGGAAAGGGACCGAACAATTGCGGAAGGCGGCTGGGGAGGTCTTCCAGGCGGCCCTGGATGCGGTCAACCCTCGGACGGCGGTCCACCGACATCTGCGGCGTGACGGAGAGAAACTGCTGGCGGACGGAGAAGTATATGATCTCAGGGAGCGAAGGATCTATGTTGTGGGGGCAGGCAAGGCCAGCGGGATGATGGCGACCGCCGTGGAGGAAGTGCTGGGGGATCGGATCAGCGCGGGGGTCGTTGTGGTGAAGGACGGCCATGGCCTCCCCTTGCAGCGCATCCGAATCCACGAGGCTTCTCATCCGGTCCCCGATGCGCGAGGGGTTCAAGCGACAGTCGCCATCCTCGCGCTGCTTGAGAAGACCCGGCCCGAGGATCTGGTGATTGTCCTCATCTCCGGCGGTGGTTCGGCATTGCTGCCCGCTCCGGTCGCGGGGACGGACTTGGCCGAGAAGCAGGTTGTCACACGGGAGCTCATCAGGTGCGGTGCGACCATTGAGGAGATCAACGCGGTCAGAAAGCACTGCTCTCGGGTCAAGGGGGGGCAGTTGGCACGGGCGGTCCAGCCAGCTTCCTGCCTGACCCTGGTGCTCTCTGACGTCATCGGCGATCGCCTGGATGTCATCGCCTCCGGCCCCACCGCCCCGGATCCCACCACGTATAAAGACACCCTAGAGGTCCTGCGTCGTTACGGACTCCAGGACCGGATCCCCGCGAGCATTCGACAATATCTGGAAAGCGGGGCAAAGGGTGAAGTTCCGGAGACCCCCAAGCCCGGAGCTATCTGTTTTGAAAAGGTGCGCCATCTCATCGTCGGGAATAATTTCCAAGCCCTCTTGGCGGGCCGAGATCGGGCGGCATCGCTAGGATTTCATGCCCTTCTCTTGACGGCTGCACTGCAGGGGGAGAGCCGGGAGGTGGCAAAGACGTTAGCGGCCTTGCTCCTTGAGATGCGCCGGTCCGGCCACCCCGTTCCGCCCCCGGCCTGTCTGCTGCTGGGAGGAGAGACCACCGTGACGGTCCGGGGTCGGGGAAAAGGGGGCCGCAATCAGGAACTGACGCTGGCTGTTGCGGCCGCCATCGCCGGTGAAGAGGATCTGGTCATTTTCAGTGCAGGCACCGATGGAACCGACGGGCCTACCGACGCAGCGGGGGCAGTGGCGGATGGTGAAACCTGTCCGCGTGCGAAACAGGCCGGGCTCGACCCATGTGGTGCCTTGGAAGATAACGATTCGTATCATTTTTTCGAGGGCCTGGGGGATCTGATCAAGACCGGGCCCACCCTCACCAATGTAATGGACATCACCCTCCTCCTCGCCGGTTAGCTCCTATCTCGCGCAAATTCTTTATTGACAATACGTATAACGTCGCGTATTTATTGTCTAAGGTAGGCTCATGTTTCACCGGTTATCCGATCGGCTTCAGGGAATCTTTAAAAAGCTCCGGGGCCACGGGAAACTCACCGAAGAGCAGATCGGTGTGGCCCTCCGGGAGATTCGTCTGGCCCTCCTCGAGGCGGATGTCCACTATGGGGTAGTCAAGGACTTTCTGGACCGGGTCCGGCAGCGGGCCATCGGCCGGGAGGTCCTGCAGTCCCTCACGCCCGGGCAGCAGGTCGTCAAAATTGTTTTTGAAGAGCTGACGCTCCTCTTGGGTGGCAAGGGAAGCGGCTTAGCCTTTGCAACCCTTCCCCCGTCGGTGGTCATGTTGGTCGGGCTTCAAGGATCCGGAAAGACCACCACGGCGGCGAAGATGGCTAAGCGTCTCAAGCAAGAAGGTCGGCTTCCACTCTTGGTGGCGGCGGATACGCGTCGACCTGCAGCGGCAACACAGCTTGCAGTGCTCGGAGAGCAGAGCGGGATAGAGGTTTTCTCGAATCCCCGCGCTTCGGCACTAGACATCTGTCAGGAGGCGGTCCGATACGCCCGGGGAAAGGGCCTGGAGCCAGTCTTCTTGGACACAGGGGGGAGGCTCCATATCGATGATGACCTCATGGCAGAGCTCAAGGCCATCAAGCAGGCAGTCCATCCGGTGGAAACCCTCTTGGTGCTCGATGCCATGACCGGTCAGGATGCGCTGGGCGTGGCCAAGACGTTTGACGCCACATTGGAGCTTAGCGGCTTCATCCTCAGCAAGCTGGATGGGGATGCCCGGGGAGGGGCGGCGCTCTCTATCCGGGCGGTGACGGGGCGCCCCATCAAGTTCGTCGGAGTCGGAGAAAAAGTCGAAGCACTGGAGCCGTTTCATCCGGAGCGAACGGCATCGCGGATCCTCGGGATGGGCGATGTGCTGTCCCTGGTAGAGCGAGCCGAAGCCGTGGTGGATCGGGCGCAGGCTGAGGAACTGGCTCGGAAGATCCAACGGGATATGTACACCCTGGAGGACTTTCGAGAACACCTCGTGCAGTTTCGACGGATGGGATCGTTCGAAGACCTGGTTGGGATGCTTCCGGGGCTGCCCGCGGGAATGGGCGGCCTGCAGGTCGAGGGCAAGAGCCTCACCCGGATGGAGGCTATTGTGGACTCGATGACCAGGGAGGAAAGACGGAACCCGGGAATCCTGAACGGGAGTCGGCGTCAGCGGATCGCCAAGGGATCAGGAACCTCGGTCACCCAGGTGAACCAGCTCTTGCGACAGTTTCAGCAGATGCAGCGCGTGATGCGACAGGTGGTGCAGGGAGAGAAAAAGGGGAAAACCCGGGGGATCTTTCCCCTGGGGTAAAGGTGGATTGAAGGGGAGGTGGTTGGATGGCGGTACGGCTCAGGCTAAAACGGATCGGAGCGAAGAAGCGGCCGGTGTACCGGATTGTGGTCGCGGATTCACGGACCCCCCGGGACGGTCGCGTTATTGAAAGCATCGGGGTCTACGATCCCCTCCAGCAGTCGGCGGCATTGACCCTCGACGAGGAGAAGGCCCTCTCCTGGCTTCAGAAGGGCGCCAAGCCTACGGCGACGGTGCGGGAGCTCCTCTCGGCTGCTGGGGTTATGCAGCAATTTGCCACCCTCAGGAGGGCTCGGAAAACCGCTTGACGGTCAGCGTCTCATCGATCGGAAGCCCGGGAGCAAGGGGCCTCCTCCCTGAGGGCTTGCGGCCGAGAGATGCGACGGCACTGAGGAGGCGGACGTGTTGAAGGAGCTGGTGGAGTATCTCGCAAGGGTTCTCGTGGACAACCCCGATGCGGTGAGTGTGGAGGCGATCGAAGACGAGAAGACGACGACGCTGAGGCTCAAGGTGGCCCAAACGGATCTGGGGCGGGTGATTGGGAAGCAGGGGCGGACCGCCCGGGCTATGCGGACCTTGCTTCATGCGATCGCGGCCAAATCTCGGCGACGGGCGGTATTGGAGATCGTTGAGTAGGATCCCGTGGCGTCTCAGGAGCTACTGGTTCTGGGATGGGTGCTGGGGGCCTCGGGGCTTCGGGGGGCGGTAAAGGTCAAACCTTTCACTGAGACGCCCGCCCTCCTCTCTCCGGGGAAACCAGTAATCCTTCGAGGGCCCGGGGGGGAATCGGAGGTGCTCCTCGAGGAGATCAGCCCGCGTCGACACCTGCTCGTGGTGAGCCTTCAGGGCGTGACCAGTCGAACCGCGGCCGAGGCCCTCAAGGGCTACGAGATCTGTATTCCGCGAGGCACGGCGCCGGCACTACCGGAAGCGACGTATTATCATTACGATATTCTTGGACTCAAGGTTCAAACTGAAACAGGGGAAGACCTCGGCGAGATCGTGGACATCTGGTCATCGGGTGATTACGACCTCTATGTGGTCCGGCGGGATGGCGGAGAGTGGTTCCTTCCGGCCGTCCGGGCCTTTATCCTCCGGGTCGACCTTGCACGACGGGTGATGGTCGTTCGGCCGATCAAGGGGTTGGTTGACGCTGAGACGGTATGATATCGTTACCCTCTTCCGAGGGATCTTCTCCGGGCCCCTCCACGAAAGTATCCTGGGCCGGGTCCAGGAGAAGGGGCTTGTACACATTCGGGTTCGCGACCTGAGGGACTGGACCCATGACCGACATCGGGTGGTGGACGATGTCCCTTACGGTGGCGGGGCTGGGATGGTCCTGAAGCCGGAGCCCTTCTTCGAGGCCGTGGATGCCCTGCGAGAGCCGGAAAGCCAGGTGGTCCTCCTCACGCCCCAAGGGGAGCGGTTTCACCACGCCATGGCCTGCCGCTTGGCGGAGGAAAGACATCTCATCTTCCTCTGCGGCCGCTACGAGGGCTTTGACGAGCGGCTGCGGACGTTGGCAGACCGCGAGGTCTCCATCGGCGACTACGTGTTGAGCGGCGGGGAGCTGCCGGCCCTGGTGGTGATCGACGCGGTGGTCCGGCTGATCCCGGGGGCATTGGGGGATGAGAATTCGGCGCACCAAGATTCCTTTGCCACGGGCCTGCTCGATTATCCCCAGTATACGCGGCCTGCCGTGTATCGGGGGCTCAAGGTTCCTGAGGTGCTGCTCTCGGGGGACCACGAACAGATCCGACGCTGGCGACGGAGGGAAGCGGTCCGCCGGACCCTGCTCCGTCGACCGGACCTCTTGGACCGTGCACCAATGACGGCCGAGGATCAATTGCTCCTTTCCGAGATCCGGGCGGAAGGAGAGAGCGAAAGGACCAACATACGGGGAGGCCATGAACATTGATCACCACATGAGGTCGGTAGAAGCCCCACACTTGCGCACCGATATTCCGGAATTCGGACCTGGGGACACCGTCCGGGTCTATGTCAAGGTTCGGGAGGGGGAGAAAGAGCGGCTCCAGGCCTTCGAGGGGGTGATTCTCCGGCGGCGGGCGGCGGGCCTCGGGTCTACCTTTACCGTCCGGAAGGTCAGCTACGGGGTCGGGGTGGAACGCACGTTTCTGCTGCACTCCCCCATGGTCGAACGGATCGAGCGCCTTCGGGCCGGCCGCGTGCGCCGGGCCAAGCTGTACTACCTCCGAGAGAAGCGGGGGAAGGCCGCACGCATTCGCGAGAAGCGGACCAGATGAGTTAGGGCAATCAATCGATAGCCCGTGTCGCGAGGTCTGGGTCGAGAGCGGTTGAGCAGCAAACGGATGAAGGGAATCGAGGCGGCGATCCGCCGAAAAGGGTTCCGGCGGCTGGCGGGGGTAGACGAGGCCGGGCGCGGGGCGTTGGCGGGGCCGGTGGTCGCGGCGGCGGTCATCCTCAGGGGCGGCCGGCCAATCCCTGGTGTGACCGACTCCAAGCGACTGAGTCAGAAGCGCCGCGAATTGCTGTACAAACGGATTGCGGAAGAGGCTCTAGCGGTCGGCGTGGGGATCGTGGAGGTTGTCACCATTGAGGTACGGAATATTCTGCAGGCTACCCTGCTCGCCATGGAACGGGCAGTTGCGGATCTTCGGGTCTCACCCCACGGGATCCTGGTGGATGGTCTGGCGGTCCCCCACGTGAACGTTCCCGCCTTTCCCGTTCCTGGAGGGGATCTCGAGTGTCCTTCGATCAGTGCTGCCTCCATTGTCGCCAAGGTGAGCCGGGATCGGATCATGGCGACCTACCACCAAAAGTATCCAACCTACGGCTTTGATCAGCACAAGGGATACGGTACCGCTGCACATCTTCGGTTCATTGCTGAACATGGCGCGAGCCCCATTCATCGAAAGACCTTCAGTCCACTCCGGCAGATGTCACTGCCCGTGGCCACACCGGGGAGGTAAGTGTGGATCGCCGAATGGTTGGGGTGGAAGGGGAGGCAGTTGCCCGACGTTTCCTGGAGGGGCTCGGATTTCGGATCGTCGAGGAGAACTTCGCCTGTCCGTTGGGTGAGATTGATCTCATTGCCAAGGATGGGGAGATATTGGTCTTTGTGGAGGTCAAGGCCCGGCGCTCTGCCCGATTTGGCGCGCCGGCGGAGGCGGTTCATGCCAAAAAGCAGCGACAGATCTTGCGCGTTGCCGAGGCCTATTTGCGAGAGCGCCGGCTGCGGGTTCCCTGCCGAGTGGATGTGGTGGCGGTAGAATTTCCCCCGCAGGGTTCCGAGCCGAAGGTCGAGCTGATTCGGAACGCGGTGCAGGGAACTGGGTCCACCTGGGGAGTGGCATAATCCCACCGCGGGAGGGCTTGTGGAGGAGAAGGAGAGGGTCATCACGTACCATTGCCATGCGTGTGGCAGCAGAGGGGTGGATCCTCCAAAGAGTAAGAAGGGAAATTACCTGTGCCCTGAGTGCGGAGTCCAGGTGGAAATCAGCGAGAAGCGAGTGGTCAAAAAGAAGGAGAAGTAATCGGATTTGACGACGGCAGCGAGTTTTGTTATGGTAAAGATACCCTCGGCGAGGGTTTTTTTTAGCGGCTTGAGCTTACCTAACGGTAGGTAAATGACCACCAAGGAACGCATCGAGCGGGTCGCCACGCGGCAATTTGCCCGGTACGGGTTTGACGGGACCTCAATTCGGCAAATCGTCGCCGAAGCCCGCGTCACCAAGCCGGTTCTCTATTACTACTTTAAGGATAAGCGAGGTCTCTACCTGAGTCTCCTCGGAGGGGCCGTTGCTCCCCTGTGCGATGAAGTCGAGCGGGTCGCGGACGGCGGAGGGCCGCCTGTCAAACAATTGGAGAGTATCATCGTTGCATTCCTGCGGTTCTACCGGGAGAGGCCGAATGAGTTCCACCTGCTCCATCAGGCGGTGGAGCGTCGGGAGCGGGAGGTACAGCTCATCGCGCAGAAGTACTTCCGTCGCATATTCCTGAGCATCTCCCGGGTACTCAGCGAAGGCGTGGACCGAAAGATCTTCCGGTCGCTGCACGTTTCCCAGACGACCTTCAGCGTGATCGCCATCCTCGTCTATTATTTGACCCGCGCGCACGTGATCGACGAGGTCCTCGGACAAAAGAAAGCCTCGGAGGATCTCATGGAGACCCTGAGTCAACACGTTCTTGGGCTTCTGCATACCTGAGGTAACACTGTGAGACAGCGGAATTTTCTGTGGGGAGCCGCGGTTGTCGTGACCCTGACGGCGACCTTCACTCGGGCCTTGGCCCAGGGACCTCCGCCTGTTCCGGTGGAAGTGGCGCCGGTTGTAGAGCGGACTGTCGAACGTGAGATTCGGGCGGTCGGGACGGTGGAGGCCAACCTGTACACCACGGTGAGTGCCGAGGTGGAGGGGGCCGTGGCCCGATTCGATCTCCGGGAAGGGGATCGCCTGGAAAAAGGGGAGGTCCTCGCCCGGCTGCGCCGGACCGATCTCGAGATCTCCCTCAAGGAAGCAAAGGCGAACCTACGGGAGAAGGAAGCCCTCTTCACCAGGGCAGAGCACGACCGCCGTCGCTTCCAGGCCCTCTTCGACGAGGGAGCCATTAGTGCGGCCGAGCTCGATCGGGCGGCGGCCAGCGCGGATGCTGCAAAAGCACTCAAAGAATCCGTCGAGGAGGCATTCCGGAAGATTGCCGATCAACTCCGGCGGACTACCGTCGTCGCTCCCTTTAGCGGCTACATTGTAAAAAAGCACATCGAGCTCGGCCAGTGGGTCGACGAGGGGGGCAAGGTGGCGGACCTGGTGGACATCGATACCGTCTATGTCCTGATCCCCATCAATGAACGGGACATCGGAAAGATCCGGAAGGGAGATATCGCCACAGTGACCGTGGACACCTATCCCGGTCGGACCTTCAAAGGTCAGATCGCCTACATCATTCCGCAGGCGGACCTCAGCAGCCGGAACTTCCCGGTGAGGATCCGGGTGGATAACGCACGGGAGCATCTTTTGAAAGCCGGAATGTTTGCCCGGGTGAGCATCCAGTACGGCAAGCCTCGCCGGGGCCTCTTCATCCCCAAGGACGCGGTGGTGCTCCGTGGAAAGGACCTGGTCGTCTTCGTCCTGGACACGTCTCAGGTCCATTTGCTGCGAATCGAGACGGGCCAGGCCCGTGAGGAGATGGTCGAGGTCGTGAAAGGGGACCTCAAGCCGGGGCAAGAGGTGGTGGTGGCCGGGAACGAAATTCTCCGGGATGGCGCACAAGTCGAGGTCCGTCGGAAGGGGGAAAAGACCCGGTGAAGCTGATCGAGGCCTGTATCAAATATCCAGTCACCGTCCTGGTGGGGGTGCTTCTGGGCATCCTCTTCGGCGGCATCGCTCTCCTCCGGCTCCCCTGGCAGATGACCCCTACCATCGATCGCCCCGAGATCACCGTGAGCACCGAATACAAGGGAGCGGCCCCACTCGAGGTGGAACAGGAGATCACCGACCGGATCGAGAAGAAGCTTAACTCGGTGGAGAACCTCTCCGAGATGACCTCGAGCTCCTTCGAGGGCAATAGCCGGATCATTATGAAGTTCGACTGGGGGATCAACAAGGATGTGGCCCGCCTCGATGTCTCGGAAAAGCTGGGACTGGTCAAGGACCTCCCGCCGGACGCGGAGGAGTCCGTGATCCGGGCGGTCAATACCGACGAGGTGACCCCCATCGCCTGGGTCATTATCAGGACTGACCGGCCCATCAACGAGGTGTGGGAGGAGGCGGATGACGTCATCCGCCCCAGGATGGAGCGAATTGAAGGCGTGGCCACGGTCTGGATGTTCGGCGGGGAGGACCGGGAGGTTCATGTGATCCTGGATCCAGAGGCCATGAGCGCCCGGGAGATCTCCGTGGCGCAAGTTCGGGATGCTCTGCTCGAGGAGAACCGCAACGTCAAGGGCGGGAGGATCGAGGAGGGGAAGCGGCGTTACGTGATCCGGACCCTGGGCCAGTTTACCGACATCCGTCAGATCCCGCATGTCGTCATCCGGCAGGATGCCCGGGGCACCGTCTATATCCGGGACATCGCCCACGTCCGGTTCGGCTATGAGGACAAGGAGCGGGTGGTCCGCGTCTGGGACCGGCCGACCATCGGCTTCGGCGTGCTCCGTCGAAGCGGGTCGAACACCCTCAAGGTGATGGAGGGGGTAAAGGATGAACTCCGATATCTCAACGATCTGTACCGGGGAAAGGATATCGAGCTGGTCCAAGTCTATGACGAAACCGACTATATCTATGATTCGGTGGAACTGGTGACCACCAACCTCTTCTACGGCGCCTTTCTGGCGGTAGCGGTCCTCCTGCTTTTCCTGCGGAGTCCCTCCAGTATCTTCATCCTCGCCTTCGCGATCCCCATCTCCCTCGTGACGACCTTTGTGGTCCTGGATGCCCTGGGCCGGACCTTGAATATCGTCATGCTTGCCGGACTGGCGTTCGCCTCGGGAATGGTGGTGGACAGCTCGATCGTGGTCCTCGAGAACATATATCGGCACCGCCAGAGGGGAAAGGGAAAGGTACAGGCCGCGCAGGATGGTGCCGTCGAGGTCTGGGGGGCGGTGCTGGCCTCTACCCTCACCACGGTCTTTGTCTTCATCCCGATCATCTTTGTCAAAGAAGAGGCCGGCCAGCTCTTCCGCGACATCGCCATTGCCATCTCCACCGCGGTAGCTCTCTCGCTGATCGTATCCGTGACCGTGGTGCCGATGCTCAGCGCCCGGCTGCTGGCTCTCAACCCAGAGGCGCGCAACCCTACCCGCCGATCCTTCTGGAGGATCCTGGACAGACTGCGGCTGGACGAGTACGGTGGGGTCTTCGTCGAGGCCCTTGTCGGGTGGCTCAATTGGCTCCGGCAGGGCTTTGGGCGGCGAATCGTGGTTGCCCTGACCATTATCCTTGCCGCGGTCTCGCTCAGCTATCTCTTCATGCCTCCCATCGACTACCTCCCACAGGGGAACCGGAATTTGATCTTCGTCCTCATTCGGACCACCCCAGGCATGAACGTCGGTCAGCGTGAGGAGATCCTGATAGAGCTCGAGCGCCGCTTTGATCTGCCCGAGATCCACCGGATGTTCGCCGTGGCACGAGTGCAAAACACCATCATGGGGGCCATCGTCCATCCCGAGTATCATACCCTGTCCGGAATGCGCCGGGTGATTACCGAAATGCGGCGGCGGTCCAAGGGGATCCCGGGAACGGAGGGGATCTTCATCACCCAGTCCCCCCTCTTCCGGCGGCGAGGATCCTTTATCGGCGGCACCAACCTGGAAGTGGAGGTCAAGGGGGATAGCCTGGAGCAGGTTCACATCATCAGTGAACGGCTTCGGGGTGATCTGAGTCGGCTCCCCCAAGTCAACTTTGTCAACACAAGCTTCGAAGCGGGGAATCCGGAACTGCAGATCCGCGTGGACCGTGCCAAGGCCTCACAGCTTGGGTTGAGCGCCGGGGAGGTGGGATACATCGTGGAGACCATGGTGCACGGGACGGGGGCCGGGCAGTTCCGGGAGCGGGGCAAGGAGCTGGACATCATCCTCAAGGGATCTTCACAATACCTCCGGCGCACGCAAGACCTCGAGCAGATTGTCTTCTTCGCTCCGACCGGTCGGCTGGTGAAGCTTTCGGATATCGCGACCGTCCGGTTGGACACGGGTCCCACCAAGGTGGAACACATCGACCGCGACCGGGCGATTAAGGTCACGGTCAACGTGAAGGGCGAAGTCCCTCTGGAGAAGGCGGTCCAGTTGGTGGACCAGGTCGTGGAGCCTGTGCGGAGGGCTCTCCCCCTGGGCACGACCATCGATGTGGCCGGGCAGGCCCAGGACCTCAGCATCGCCTGGAACTCCATCAAATGGTCCTTCCTCCTTGCGCTGGTGGTCATCTATCTCTTGATGTGTTCCCTTTTCGAATCGTGGAGCTACCCGCTCATTATCATGTTCACCGTCCCGCTGGCGGCCACGGGGGGGATCCTCGCGGTCAGGCTCGCCCATGCCTTTGAGCCAACCATCAAGATGGATGTGATCACCATGCTGGGATTTGTCATCCTGGCCGGAATCGTGGTGAATAACGCAATCCTCATCATTCACCAGGCCTTGAACCACATGCGAGAGGGTTCGCATTCTCAAGAGGCGATTCTCGAGAGTGTCCGAACCCGGATCCGTCCCATCTTCATGACGACGGCCACCACCGTCTTCGGGATGCTCCCCTTGGTCTTTGCGCGGGGATCGGGATCGGAATTGTACCGCGGCTTAGGGGCGGCAGTGCTCGGTGGACTGATAGTCTCCAGCCTCTTCACGCTCATTCTCATCCCCACCCTCTTTTCCCTCTGGATGGATGCAAAGGGTGCCCTGGCTGCACGACTCTCGCGGAAGCCACGCGATGAGGTCACCGATCGCCCCGTGGCCGCGCCCGCACAACGCTGATTTTTCTTTTTACTTGCCTGCCTTTGTCCCTTCGAATTATGGTGGACCTGCAAATTTTCTTGACAATGTGCCATTCAAATTGTAACAATCCTTTTGTTCACATTTGCATTCTGGTTCCTTAGTCAAAGGAGGTCGGCGTGGCACGAAGACACAGATTGGAAGATATGGTGAAGAGTGTTGGAGCGGTCCTTGGCGAGCGAAAGCGACTGGAAAGGGTCGAGAAGAAGCTTGTCACGACTCTCAATAAGGCGCTGGCGAAAATTGGCTATAAGGTAGCTCCTGCAAAGGCAGTAGCAAAGGGAGGACGCCGGCGTCGTCGGGCCAAACGTGCGACGGGCGCAACGCGCCGTGGGCCGAAGACTGGCACAGTGCGCGGCCGACGCGCGACCGGTGTAACTCGCCGCCGACGGAAAGCTGGCGCAACGCGCCGCCGTGCGCGGGCCAAAAAGAGTTAAGTCAAACCAATTTTCATTTTCTACAAAAAGGGTCACCATCGCAGGTGACCCTTTTCTTTTTGAAACAGAATTACTCACACATTTGACTTTGTAAGCCCGCACAGTCCCGATCTTTCCGCTTCGTTTTACTCGCCTTCTCTACCCGCGTACAGCACTGCGCTCGTACATCCTCTAGCCCAATTCTGGCACGAGCGTTGCACCGCCTTCGCAGGCGCAGTACGATCCGCGAGGGCTTTTTGCTTATTGGAAGGAATGCATACCTATGAGTCCGGTAACCCATTTTCTGATGGGGTGGGTCGTTGCCAA
>JAPUFX010000179.1 GCA_027293415.1 Candidatus Methylomirabilota bacterium | reverse complement strand
CTGCGCTCGGCGTTCGCCTCGCTGAGCACCCCCCAGGCGTAGGGAAGCCTCTCCCCTACAACCCTTTAGTGCCCCTGGCCCGCATTATTCACGAACGGAGTGTCTTCGTGAATAATGCGTCCCGCCGCTGCGGCGGGACTCAAGGCTAGCCCTGAGCGACGCCCCGCACACGCGGGGCGGAGTCGAAGCCCGGAGGGCAGATTATTCACTTCTAGGTGAATAATCCGGGCTGGCGGAACCCTGCGGTGCTTAGGAGAAGTTAGTTGGAGGGGCACTAGCACCTGTTTCCCGCCCTCTTAGCCTCCAATTCTTTGGAAGCCCAGGCCGGGGTCCGGCACTGGGAACTGCTCAAGATTCGGCCCCCCCACCATCTGTCCCAAAGAAAAGCAAGCCAGTTCAAAAAAGAAAGACCGGCTGATTGGCTGGGTATCATAACAGGCCGTCACTATTGGCATGAGTAGTGCAATTATACCCAGCCTGGCCATCAGGAGGGCCTCTCATGCATGCGGCTGTCAGTCCTCCCTTTGAATTCGTCGGATGCACAGAACTCCGAGAGATCCTGGGGGTGAAGGCGGAGGACGAGGTCCAACTTTTAGATCTCTTGGAGGAAGTTCCCATCGAGTCAATCTACTACCACACCCATGAATACTTCCTCAGACACCAGTTCCTGTTGGGGCCCTATCCCAACGATTTTGCCACCTGGGTGGCCACCCAGGTCCGAGATCGAGTGCTGGGAGAGCGGCTGGGGGTTATCGATCCATATGAGTTCGAGACCCTCGAAGATCTTCGTGAGGCCCTCATTAGCGTCATGGAAGATCACCTCTCGAAAATGCTTGCTGTCCCCCGGGTCGATGATGGAGAGCCCTTTTACTTTATGCTGTCCCGCATGGTCGAGGTCCCCACGGAGACGGTCGCGCGGACTCTGCAAGAGTTGAGGGATGGGATCGCCAGGTTGGATACCAGTGCCATCTACTTCCACTTCTACGCGGCTCGGATCCGACGGAACCGCCGGGATAGCGATTTTACTATCTGGGCCGAAGAGGGATTGCATATGCCAGAGCTGGCCCAACACCTCCGAGCCATTAACCCGTACATCTTCAGTCTGGAGCAACTTCGGAAACGTCTCGTGGAGATCTGCGACACTTTCTTGAACGGGGGGAGCAGAGAACGGTGACAAATAGCCTTGAGGATTATCGGAAAGTGACTCCTCCGGGGTCGGTGGATCTTCTCTATCACATGAGTGAGAAGGTAAAGGGAAAGAGTCTCCTCAACATTAACTCGACCCGGTCCGGGGGTGGCGTGGCGGAGATATTGAACCGGCTCGTCCCCATGCTCAACGAACTCGAAATAAAGGTCGGGTGGGAGATCATGCAAGGAAGTGAGGGATTCTTTAAAGTGACCAAGGCTTTTCACAACGCGCTGCAGGGTCGGGACCCGGGAATCAGCGACCGCATGTATCAGCTCTATATCGAGGAAAACCGTGAAAACGCCAAGCGTCTCACTTTTGACGCTGACATGATATTGGTCCACGATCTCCAGCCCGCTGCCCTTATTGATTACGCCGACCGGGCGGGCAAATGGGTCTGGCGGTGTCATATCGATATCTCGCACCCCGCGCGCCGGGTGTGGCGGTTCCTCAAAAACTATGTGCTGAAATACGATGCCGCCATTTTCTCGCTGCCTACCTTCGCTCAGAAGCTCCCGATCCCGAAGTTCCTCATCTATCCTTCAATCGACCCGTTGAGCGACAAAAATCGCGATCTGAGCCGAAGAGAGGTGAACAAGATCCTAGATAGATTGGACATTCCACGTGACAAGCCGATCTTGTTACAGGTCTCTCGCTTTGACCGGTTCAAGGACCCCGTGGGGGTGATTCAGGCCTACCGGATCGTGAAGAAGTACAATGATTGTCGTCTCATATTGGTGGGGGGCGGCGCAGCTGATGATCCTGAGGGGGACATGGTCCTCCAAGAGGTCAGGGAGGCTGCCGGCCAAGATCCGGACATTCACGTCCTGTTACTTCCTCCGGACTCAAACATCGAGGTCAATGCCCTGCAGCGGGCCGCGACCGTTGTGCTTCAAAAATCCCTCAGGGAGGGCTTTGGACTGACCGTCGCCGAGGCTATGTGGAAAGGGAAACCGGTCGTCGGCGGTTTCGCCGGCGGGATCACGGTGCAGATCATGTACTACCACACGGGCTACACGGTGAGTTCCGTCGAGGGTGCGGCGTTCCGGGTCCGACATCTGCTCAACAACCCGGAGATTGGTCGGAAGATGGGGAACGATGCCAAGGAGTATGTCCGACGCAATTTTCTCATCACACGCCACCTGGCAGACTACCTGACACTGATGGCCGCTCTGACCAACGGGCGGTAGTGGCAGAGAAGACCTTCCCCTAAGTTGACTTCCCTCATTAACTCAGTTATACAATAAGCCTTGTTCTCGTTTCAGGGGGCCGTGGTGTAGCCTGGTTAACACGCCGGCCTGTCAAGCCGGAGATCGCGGGTTCGAATCCCGTCGGCCCCGCCACTTTTCCCGCCTGTTCCCTTTGCTCTGGTTTAGAGTCCCAGGGTAGGGTAGCCCGGTTAACACATCCCGACGAGGTCGGGAAAATCGCGGGTTCGAATCCCGTCGGCCCCGCCATTTCGTCCCAAGACTTCACCGCATCCGCCCCCAAGTGCTGAGCAGTCCACTGTCAGCAGGTAGAAAAGGCTGGAAGGCTAGCAGGCTCGCATGCTTCTAGGCTCTGAGCTTCTGAGCCTCGTGTGTTCTAGCGTTCAAGCGTGCCAGCGTTCTAGCCGTCCTAGCTTCGTAGCAAGTTTGCTTTACACTGTTTAGTGCTGACTGCCGACGGCGGACTGCTATTAGTACGCTAGGCTGATGCCAATCGTGCCGATGGCCTCAAAGGAGTCGCCGTCGTTG
>JAPUFX010000178.1 GCA_027293415.1 Candidatus Methylomirabilota bacterium | reverse complement strand
CCGCGCAGCTTAAGCGCTCGCGGGCTATCTGCATTTGAACGCGTCGAAATGGCTTGCCTTAAGCGAGAAGCGCGCAGCGCTTCGAGTCGAATGGCTCCCCGGGCAGGATTCGAACCTGCAACCTAGCGGTTAACAGCCGCTCGCTCCACCATTGAGCTACCGGGGAATGGCTATCCTATGCTATCGCAAACGTGTCTGACCGTCAACGGCGGGGGAACCGACGGGGCGCGAGGCAGAACTATGTTTTCTTCTGGAGTTCCTGGAGAACGATCTTGGCGATGGCCTTCAGCGTCTCGAAGACCCCGGTCCCCTCCGGGGCAACGGCCTCAAACCACGCAAGGTTCCGTGGATTGAGGGCCTTTTGCAGCTCGTCGACGGGGACGATGTTGGGCAGGTCACGCTTGTTATACTGCATCACCAGAGGAATCTTCAACGGGTCGATCCCCTGCTCCTTGAGATGTATATTCATATCCTCGAAGCTCTGGATGTTCGCTTCCATGCGCTCGAGCTGTGAGTCAGCAACAAAAACCACCCCATCAACCCCTTTGAGAATGAGCTTCCGGCTCGCCTCGTAGAAGATCTGACCAGGAACCGTGTAGAGGTGGAAACGGGTCTTGAACCCTCGCACAGTGCCTAGTTCCAAGGGCAGGAAATCGAAAAATAGGGTCCGCTCCGATTCCGTGGCCAAAGAGATAAGCTTGCCCTTCGTTGCTGGGTCGACCTTCTTGTAAATAAATTGCAGGTTCGTCGTTTTCCCGCAGAGACCCGGGCCGTAGAAGACTAGCTTGCAGTTGATCTCCCGGGCTGCGTAATTGATGAAGGACATCCCCTATCTCCTATTAAAAAGCTGCTCGAAGTCGTCATCGGTAAGGTCGCCGAACCCCGACTCCGAAAGGAAGCGGCCCTCTCCCGAGACACTCTCCGGCCGACGGGTGAGCTCCTGGAAAATCTCGTCAATGTCCCGGGAGAATTTCTTAATATGCAGCCGCACCAATCCTACGGGGGATCCCTGATCAGCCACGATCATGAGGATCACGCGGCCCCCGATGATCGAGAAATGAAGATGGTTCCGCTCCCCCTCGTGGAAGACGAAAATAAACTCCTCGTCCCCGAGGAGCTGGGCCAGAGCCCCTGCAGCTGCAATATGCCCCGCGGCGAGGCTTCCCAACGAGGTCGCGTCTAGACCGTCGGTTTCCCCCGCGCAGGCGATGAGCTGCCCGCTCTTGTCGATGAGGAGGACCGCCCTGCTCCGGGCCTTCCGATTCAGCATGTTCAGGCACGCGACGATCCGACTGAGGTCGTCCTCGTAAATAATCAGATTGGTTATGGGGTACACCCATCCTCCTCTCGTGGCTCCAGCCCATTCTGCTTTCAACTTTCATGCCATCCCAGCTAAACGAACTCCCGGCGGCCCTCCAAGGCCCGCCCCAGCGTGACCTCGTCTGCATACTCGAGGTCTCCCCCTACCGGGAGGCCGAGGGCGATCCGGGTGACCCGCACACCGAGCGGGCCAATCAGACGCGCCAGGTATAGCGCCGTGGCCTCCCCTTCCATGTTCGGATTAGTAGCGAGGATGACCTCTTTCACCCCTTCTGACCTTAGACGCTCCAACATCCCCTTCGCGGTGATCTGGTCCGGACCCCGCCCTTCGATAGGCGAAAGGGAACCTTGGAGGACATGATACCGCCCTTTAAAGGTGCCCGTTCGTTCGATGGCCATGAGGTCGTTGGCCTCTTCGACTACGCAGAGGACGCTCCCATCCCGGGTCGGATCCTGGCAGATCGTGCACTGCTCTTCCTCAGCAATGTTATAGCACCGCTCGCACACGCGGATCTTTTCCTTAATCTCTACAATGGCTTCCGCCAGCTTCATTGCCTCTTCCCGTGAGGCCTTTAGGAGATAGAAGGCAAGGCGTTGGGCGGTCTTGGCCCCTACGCCTGGAAGGCGCATGAGGACATCGACGAGACGATTGAGTGGGGAAACATACCGGATGGGCATGATCCGCTACATGAGTCCGGGCAGATTTAACCCGCCGGTCATCCGTCCCATCTCGGTGCTGAGTAGCTCTCGGGCTCGGCGCATGGCCTCGTTGGTGGCCGCGACGATCAAATCCTGGAGCATTTCCAGATCGCCACTCTGGGCCACCTCGGGGTCGATCCTCACGGCTACGATCTCCCCTCGACCGTCGGCCGTCACTGTCACCATCCCCCCGCCGGCAGAGCCTTCCACCCGCTTTTCGGCGGCCTCCTCCTGAATCCGCTCGAGCTCCGCCTTCATCCGCTGCGCCTGCTTCATCATATCGCCAAATCCCTTCATGGCTCACCTCGCTGGGATGCTGCGTCTCCACCCTCCTGGACCTCCACGATCCGACCACCAAACATCTCCAGCGCCTCGCGAACTAGGGGATGGTTCCGAGCGAAAGTCCGGGCTGATTGCTGGTTCGGTCGCCCCACCTCCGGAGCGAGGAAATGGTACTTCACCTGAAGACGCTGGCCGAAAACCGCGGAGATGGTAGAAGCGATGAGATTCCGGACCTCCGGGTCCTCTAGGGTGGACCGAGAGAAATGATTGCCGTTGGCGAACGTCAGGGTCAATGTCTCTCCTTCCAGCGCAACCTCGGCCTCGGCAAGCAGCACCGCCAAAGAGCGCCGCTCCACTCCAATGCGCCGCCGCACCTCCTGCCATCGGTCTACAAAGCCGGTCACCGGTGGCGATGGTGGTGGCTCCGGAAGGTCGATATTCTCCTGAGCTGTAAAGAGTTCTGGCTGGGGGTCTGGAAGATTAGCTTCAGTGCCGAGACGGCCCTCCAAGGTTTCCAGTCGCTTTACGAGGGCCCCGAGAGATTGAAGCCCCCGAGCCTCGGCTATCCGAACCAGCGCCATCTCTAGGACATACCGAGGATGCGATGCCCGCCGCATCCCCGCTTCAGCCTCAATCAGAAATCGGAGGGCCAATTCGACGTGGGGAATTTCGAGATTCCTCCCCCGGTCCTCGAGGTCCCGCACGGCTTCCGGCGACAGCCCAAGAATTTTCCCTGCGCCGGGTGTCAGCTTGACAACCAGCAGGGAACGAAGATGCTCCAACAGATCCAGCAGAAACGCGCGAAGATCTCCTCCCTTGGCAGCAAGCTCATCAACAAGCTCCAAAGCTCTCCCTGCTTCGCCCGCAAGGCAGGCCTCCACCGCCGCCTGGACCACATCTGGCGCCGTAGTTCCTAAAACACTTGCGACGGATTCGGCGGTCACGCGTTCCCCCGCATATGCGATGACTTGGTCCAGGATACTCTGGGCATCTCGGAGACTCCCGTCGGCCGCTCGAGCCATACTGGCTAAGGCCTCCGGCGTCACCTCCACTCGCTCGGCCTCGGCAATGGCCCTGAGCCGTTCCACCAGCAGTCCCGGGCCAATCCGCCGAAAGTCGTACCGCTGGCAACGGGAGTGGATGGTGGCGGGGACCTTGTTCGGTTCAGTCGTCGCCAGGATGAAGACGACCTTGGGCGGTGGCTCTTCCAGCGTCTTGAGCAAGGCGTTGAAAGCCGAGAGAGAGAGCATATGAACTTCATCAACGATGTAGATTTTGTAACGGCCCCTGACCGGCTGGTAAATCAACCGTTCCTGGAGGTCGCGCACATGCTCCACTCCAGTGTGCGAGGCGGCGTCTATCTCCATGCAGTCCACGGCGGCCCCCCCGGTGATCTCCTGGCAGTTGAGACACTGGTTGCAGGGCTCAGACGTGGGCCCCTTTTCGCAATTCAAGGCCTTGGCCAGGATCCGCGCCGTGGTCGTCTTACCAACACCGCGGGGACCGGCAAAGAGAAAGGCGTGGGCCACGCGGCCCTGTCGGAGGGCATTTTTGAGGGTCTGGGTTACCGGCTCCTGCCCAACCACCTCGCCAAAGGTCTGGGGACGCCAGCGTCTGGCCAGCACTTGATACGACATCACTACTCCCGTTCATGGTTCAGAGTTTAGGGTGCAGAGTCCAAAGTCCAACGTCCAAAATCGAGCTGTCCGCCCATGGTATGGAGATCGCGATCCATAATACTTCGACGTTGGACATCGGACCTTGGACGTCAAACATCGGTCATCGGAAAGTGTCCCTGGCCGTGCACCCACCGTCGATCCGTTACCCCGGCCCGTCCCCGGGACCGAAAGCTCCGGCCGAGCGCCCCTGCGGCACAGGAGGCGCACCGCTTGCCGCTGCTTCCTTCCGGACCTGACGGGGTTCACGGATCCCCCTTGCGCAGGACCCGACCCTCAACACCTCAGCCCCGGACCGATCGCCAGGAGACCGAAGACCTCAAGTGGGAGTTCAACCCCGCTATAGCGGATTGCGGGTACAGGGCACCGCTAGCTCCCCGTCTAGCACGGCCAAGGACTCTTTAACAACCGTGGACCGATGACCGTTGACCGAGAACCGATGACAGCAAAAAGCAGGAACGATGAATCCGAAATCCCCTTTTATTAATTTTGGTCGTCGGTCATCGGATTGCGGTGGACGGTTTTTATGGCGGAGAGGCCGGGATTCGAACCCGGGGTGGGTGTCACCCCACACACACTTTCCAGGCGTGCACCTTAAACCGCTCGGTCACCTCTCCACGCATATGGTTCATGGATCAGGGTTCAGGGACCAGGCCAAACATAATATCTCTTCTCACTCTGAACTATCGTGTGGCGGAGGGGGTGGGATTCGAACCCACGTGCCCCGCTCATCGCAGGACAACCCGATTTCGAGTCGGGCCCGTTACATCCACTTCGGTACCCCTCCTGCTCGCCTGTCCGGGGTTACGGAAAGTGATTGCTTATCGCCGGGCCAGGAAGAATTCCTGCAGGAGGGCTCGAGACTCCTCCGCCTGCACCCCGCCGACCACCCGAACCCGGTGAGGGAGACGCGCGTCCTCCAAGATGCGGTACAAACTCTCCACGGCGCCGCCACGTGGATCGGCGGCCCCATAAACCAGACATCCCACCCGGGCGTGCAGCAACGCGCCGGCGCACATCACACACGGCTCCAAGGTGACATACAGGATTGCCTCGGGAAACCGATAATTCCCAACCCGCTGCCCAGCCGCCCGGAGGACCAGCATCTCGGCATGAGCGGTCGGATCCCGGAGGGCGATGGGACGATTATGGGCTGTGGCCAGGACGGCACCATCCTGGACCAACGCGGCACCCACTGGGACCTCACCCTCCCCGCCCGCCCGTCGCGCCTCCCCGAGGGCGATTTCCATCCAGGGCAGATGTCCATCAAGGGCTACCTCGTTGTCCGAAGACATCGTACACCTCAGGCGAGAGTGGTCAGAGTATAACAAAGGGATCCTTGGAGGGCAACCACAAGGGGGGCGCTACACCTGCTCCTCAAGAAGCCGATTCACTTTCGTCCGGAGATCGTGAACTAAGGCTTGGTGGCGGAGCTCAAGCCGCCGCATTTCTAGTGCCCGTTTCACGGAATGGAGCATGACCTCGTTTTTGAACCCCTTCACAATGAAGTCAAAGGCTCCCAGCTTCAGCGCCGTAATGACGTTATGGGAGGACGGATGAGCGGTAACCACGATGACTGGCGTCTCGGGCGTGGTCGTTCTCAATCGCTCGATCAGCTCGAGGCCCGGCACGCCCGGCAGGACAAGATCGACTAAGACGATGTCGACCGGTTTCAGCTGCAAGACCTCGAGGGCCTGAGCGCCCGTGGCTGCGGTGAGGACGTTATACCCGTGCTCTCGGAGGAGGTCACCATAGATCGCCCGTTCCAACAGCTCGTCCTCAATAATGAGGATGGTAGCCAAGGGGGGGCGCGTCGGATCCGCCCTGGTGGAATCTTGAGCGGCCCCATCCCCACGTCGAGCCGCCTCGATCTCGTGCAGGTAGAGGAGGGTGCGTTCCAGCTCCTGCCGCAACCGCTTCACTCTGAGAAATGTCCGAACCCGGATGAGGAGTTCACTCCGTGCGATTGGCTTTCCCAGAAAGTCGTCAGCGCCCCCTTCTTTAGCCTTTTCCTTCTCCTCGACTTGGTCGAGGGCGGTAATGACCACAACGGGGGTGTCGCTCGTCTCCTTGTTGGCTTTCAGTTCCCGTAACAGGTCGTGGCCGTTCATGCCCGGCATCATGAGGTCGAGGAGGATCAAGTCTGGAGTGTCCTTCGCGACCGTCTGGAGCGCTTCCTCACCGCTCGTGGCGGTCAAGACTCTAAATCCTGCACCCTCTAAGCTGGATACGAGGATCTCGAGCGCTTCGGGATCGTCATCGACCGCCAAGATTTTCCCTGGTGGCTGTCCTGCCCCGCGATCGTCCATAAATTCCCCTGAATCTTGCTGGTTATCCATGATCGACACTGCTCCGTGGTTAATTTTCGTGCACTTTTTGTGCCAATGCACGGGCTCCCATTCCCGACCGAAAGCCGGCCTCCCCCTCCCTATGTGCCCATGTTTCAAGGCCACCAAGGGTTCTAACGTGAGGCCACTCCGCCCCTCGGCTTGCTCAAAGTCCTGCGTGATCACTGATCTCCTGAAAGGGGTTTCGCGAAGCAAGCCTTAGGCCTGTTTTTGCGGAAAAGGCTTGACCGAAGCTGGAGCACCCAATTATCTTAAACGCCCAACCGGCCAGAACAAGGTATCACCATTCCTCGCTTCAAGGCAGGTCGAACAAACCCTTGCCGGTTCAGAAAGCGGGGGTATATCGATGATGGACGACACGAGGATGCGCCCAATGTCTCGTTCCCGCCACTCATGGATGCGGAGCGTGCGCGCGGGTGCCCTTGCCATTGTCCTCTGGCCAGTATTCATGGGGCTCGCGTTTGGTGTGGAGTGGCAAGGA
>JAPUFX010000177.1 GCA_027293415.1 Candidatus Methylomirabilota bacterium | reverse complement strand
ACCGATGGGAATACCGCAAAGCCTGCCGCCTGCAGGAGGGTTCCAAGAAACCGCCGCCTGTGCATGCGCATTAACTTCCTCCGATCCCGAAACCTTCGGGATCCACAGCGAACCCTTATTTAGGATAGGTAGTTACTTACTCGAACCGGACAGGCTTCTGATGTAGACAACTAGGTCCTCGATCTGTTGATCGGTGAGCGCACCACCCCAAGGGGGCATGATGGGCGATTTGCCCATGGCCTGACCACCGAGCTTGATCGTGTCGAAGATCTGCTTATCCGTGAACTTGCCCATATACGCCGCATCGGTGTGGTCACGGGGCTTGACCGGCAGGGCAGCTGCACTCGGGCCATCACCCTTGCCCGACTGTCCATGGCACGCGCCACAGAACTGCTGGTATTTCTGCTTTCCCTTTGCCGCATCGCCTGCAGCCCAGGCGACTGACGGCAGAAAAACCGCCACCACACCGAGACACAACATCCATGTGCAACTCACGCGCATCACGTTTCCTCCTTATCACCGGTGGAATTACGGGCTTATCGACTAGGACGTCCCCTTTGGCAAGAAAATTCTTTCCGCGCGACCGGGATCACCCTTGCGCCCGACGCCGCGCCCACCGAAGTCCCCATAGCTCGAGCCCAACGACGCCAAGGGCCGCCAAGGGGGGATACACCCAGCGCTTTCGGGACGGCGGTGGTTCGAGAAGTAGATAGTACCAGGAGGAGAGCGACATTTGACTCCCCGCTTCTCCGGCCCCGCCGTCCCAGGCCATGAAGGCCACCGAAAGAAACTGGCCGACCGGGAACTCGAGATCGTGGGAATCTTCGGTGGCACGAGGGCGTTTGATAACCAGGCGGTACCGGCCGTCCCCGAACACGACCTTCCCTTTGGCCTGGAGCTGATCTCCTGTCTGCAGTGTGAGCTTGCCCACCCCGGCGGCGTTCGCCTCTGTCACCCCAGTGTCTCCGGACCACTGGAGAAGATAGGCCGGATTGCCGCTCTCCCCCATGAGGACGTAGGGACGTTCGGTACCCTCCGGGAGCCTGGCAGAAAACTGGAGGGCCACCTGGTCGGCAAACGTCTTGCCCTTGGGATCCCGTTTGGAGAAGGTGGAATCATCCCACGTGAGGTGGAAGGCGATCTCGGCTTCGGAATAGACCGCCCGCACCCCGATCATGTCGATGGAAGGGTTGAAGTTGCGAGGATCCACGATTACCTGGCCCGCCAGCGGAAAATTGGACTGCGGGATGCTCGACCAGAAGGAGTCGTCCGGGCCCAAGGGAATCTCCCCGGGGACCGGCTCGGCGGTAATGAGGGTTGCGTAGTCGGGTCCATCCGGTGAGAGGGAGCGGACGTAGTTGGCGAGGTGCCAGTTCTCCTCCATATTTTCAAAGACCCCTTCATACGATGGCATCGGCGTTCCGGCGAGCCCCGAAAGGAAGCGGGTCACAACATCCCGTGGCGTAGTGCCTCCCCGGTAGGTCCATGCCTTGGTGAGGTTCGTGGGGCGGATCGGATACCCCCAATCGTCCTCTAGTTCCGGGGCCGATTCGCCATCGCCGCGCCCTCCTTGACCATGGCAGGTGAAGCACTCCATGAGCTGATAGAGCTTCCGACCCTTTTCGATGGACTCCTCGGTCGCAGGGACCTCTCGCCCGACGTCGATCACCTGGCCCGGCGGCTCGCTGCCGAAGCGTGGCGAGAATGTCTTGAGATAGGCGGTGAGGGCCCGGCGGTCGCCTTCGGGCAGCTGACGCCAGCTCGGCATGGAACTCCCCGGCATCCCATCGGTGATGACCCGAAAGAGGTCTGCATCGGTTGGGAGTTGTCCCGAGCCCGTGGTGCGGATCTTATAAAACCCTCGCGTGAAGTCCCGGGGCTTGGGATCGAGGTGGACTGCTCCAGGACCATCCCCCTTCCCCTCGGCACCGTGACAGAGAGCGCATTTCTTCTCGTAGACTGCCTTGCCTCGGGTGACGTCGCCAGCCTGCTGTGCCTCTGCCAGCGGTTGGCTCAAGAGTGCACGCACACCCCGAGAGTAAATCAATCTCGGGGAACCTTGGATCTCTGGCCGAGAGGGGGGAGGAGCACTCGATGCGTGAGTCTCCCACCGACGTGGCTGGTAGCCCGTGGCGTCGTAGAGGTACATGATCACCTTCCAGATCTCGTCCTCGCTGAGCCGGTCCTCCCACGCAGGCATAACCGAGTTCCAGGGCGTGGACTCCCTTGGGAGACCTGCCCCCCCTTTCGCAATCCGCCAGAAGAGATAGGATTCCTGGAGCATGGCGATCGTACCGGGGTCCGTGAAGTCGGCGGGAGGGGGGTTGAAGGCGTGGGCGAAGTGGCCGCCGCCATCCAAGTCATCGCCGTGGCAGAAGAAGCAGTTCTTGATATAGATCGCCGCTCCCTCAGCCACATACTTTTTATAATTGGCGGCATCCTTCCGAAACGGATTGTCGAGCCCCTGGATGTCGATGGCCTTCCCTCGGAACGTAATGGAGGCCGGTGGTGCCGGATGGACAGCGCGGAGCTCAACCGGCTCCGCGGTCTTCGAGGCTGCCTGGGTGTAAGCGTATACGCCTGCCAGGATCGGGAGGAGCACCATGAGCACACTGCGAATCGGCCGTTTGTTCTCGTCCAACAGCGTGGATTGAATGGGGGAGAGGAACGCACGCCAGGAGTCGGAATCTGAAGAGACGTAGACGAATACGGCAAGCAGCACCACCGCCATGTAGAGCTTGACCACGCTCCAGGGTGCGGGAGGCCGAATCCCGAAACGGAAGACCAGATACATGGTCACGACCACCAACACTGCCTGGAGGAGCTTCGACCGGAGGAGGGTCATGGCTTCTTCGCGGTGGAACCCGAAGCCCCGTCCTCACCCTTGAGGCTCAGAAGGAAAGAAACCAAGTCAACATACTCCTTGGCGGTCAGCACCTGACCAAACGTCGGGGGCATCAAATTAGGGGGGTAACCGACCACGGTCCCCATTCCCGCGGGATTGAGAATCTTCGCCATGATGTACTCCGGCGTTTGAATCCTGGCAATCTGGGAGAGGTCCGGCCCCAAAGGAGAGGCGCCGATGGCGCCCGCTTTATGGCAGGCGATGCACCCGCCCTTGCCCATGAATACCGCCTGGCCCGCCTTTGGATCGCCGGGGAGCTTCAGCTCGGCCACCGGCGCGCCCTCCCCTATGGCCTGTGCCCCTGCAGTTTCGGGAATGTCCTGCAGTTTTACGTCCACGGTCCCACCCAGAGACTCCAGGAATGCCACGACCGCCCAGATCTCAGATCGGTTCAGCCCGATGGGGGGTCGGTCTATTTTCGGCATGATCTTCGGAAACCCCTCCACCACGTACGCCCCTGGGTTCAGGAGAGACTCGACGAGGTAGGCCATCGCGCTCACCCCTGGCTTTCGGGCGGCTGCTCGCGCCCCGATCCCGGCCAAATCGGGCGCGCGGGCGCCCACTTGACCTATCCGATGGCAAATCGTGCATGTGCCTTTCGCCTTGAAGATCTGCTCCCCGATCCGAGCCAGCTGCTCCGGGGTCACCTTCCCTTCCTCGAGGGAGATCTCCTC
>JAPUFX010000176.1 GCA_027293415.1 Candidatus Methylomirabilota bacterium | reverse complement strand
CTCATTCGAAGATGGAACGCCTTTGCTCGGATTGCCACTTATGTGGGATGCCCGGGCCGCCCGATGCCGGCGGAGATCCGGCACGCCTACGCAGGCCCTTATGATTCCTGGCAACACAGGATTGCGACGCTCTGTTTCGTCCGGGATATCCCCCTGACACCCGCCGATCCCGCCTATGCAGCGCTAAAAAAAACCCAGGAGAATCTTTATCTGTTTCAGCAAACACCCATGTTGATTTGCTGGGGAGAAAAGGATTTCGTCTTCGACCGGGACTTTCTCAACGAGTGGATTAGACGCTTCCCAAACGCCGAGGTGCACCGATTTCCTACGGCGGGGCATTACGTTCTAGAGGAGAGTCGCGAGGCAATCATTCCGCTGGTCCGCAACTTTCTGGCCAGTCATATCCTGAATCAGCAAGCGACATGAGCAGCTCGATCAACATCGCAGCCAGCCTTTCGATCGCGGCAGCGGAGCGGCCAGCCCAACTGGCTCTCATATCCCCCCGCGGTGTCTACACCTGCCGCGAACTTGAGGAGAGAAGCAATCGCTGCGCTCAAGGGTTGTGGCAGATGGGAATTCAGCGAAAGACTCGCACCGTTCTGATGGTAAAACCTGGCATCGAGTTTCTCGTGTTGGCCTTTGCCCTGATGAAAATCAATTCGGTTCTGATTATGATCGACCCCGGTATTGGGCGGCAAAATATGAGAAAATGTCTGGAAGACTCGAAGCCGGAAGCCTTTATCGGAACCCCTTTAGCCCAGGCTGCCCGGATCTTGTTCGGCTGGGCCCGTCAGACAGTGCAACTTTGCCTAACCGTCGGTCGGTTCCGCCTTTGGAGGGGGCCGTCCTTGGACCAGATAATGCATCTCGGTGGTGCCAACCTGAGCTTCAAATCCGAACCCCCTGCAAACGACGATCCGGCCGCAATTTTGTTTACCTCCGGCAGTACGGGCGTGCCCAAAGGGGTCGTTTATACGCATGGGATGTTTTCCGCGCAAGCGAGGCTTCTTCGAGATCATTTCCGGATTCAGCCAGGTGAGATTGACCTGGCCACCTTTCCGTTGTTTGCCCTCTTTGACCCCGCCTTAGGTATGACCACGGTCTTTCCCGAAATGGATTTTACTAGACCCGGTCACGTCGATCCGCTTGAAATCATCAACCCCATTCAACGATACAAAATAACCCACATGTTTGGCTCCCCAGCGCTGCTTGATCGTGTCGCTCGGTATGGAGAGCGTTATGACATCAAACTTCCCACCCTCAGACGTGTTCTCTCGGCCGGTGCACCGGTCCCGGCAAAAGTCCTCAGGCGTTTCTCCAGCTTGTTGGAACACGATGCCGATATTCACACCCCCTATGGTGCCACAGAGGCCTTACCGGTATGCTCGATATCCGCAAGGGATGTGGCGAAGGACAGCGGCACCGGTGAGGGAAAGGGAGTTTGCGTAGGACGTCCCATCCCAGGGGTTCAGTTGACCGTCATACAAATCACCGACGAGCCGATTCAAACATGGTCGGACGATCTGCTTGTCCCTCCGTCTGAAATCGGAGAATTGGTGGTCTGGGGGCCAAATGTCTCCAGAGAATATTTCGGCCGTCCCGAGGCCAACGACCTTGCCAAAATTCATGGCCCGCAGGGCGAAGTGCGCCATCGTATGGGTGACCTCGGCTATCTGGACCAAAGGGGGCGAGTCTGGTTCTGTGGCCGCAAGTCACACCGGGTGATCACCACTCAAGGGCCCTTGTTTACCGTTCCTTGCGAAGGCATTTTCAATCAGCATCCCAAAGTCTACCGCACCGCGCTTGTCGGAGTGGGGCCCCCCCCCAGACAGAGGCCCGTGCTGTGTGTGGAATTAGAGAAGCACAGCAAAAACAAATGGAAAGGGTCGCGGCAGCTCAAACAGGAAATACTGGATCTGGGCGCTCGTCATCCCGTGACAAAGGATATCAGGACGCTATTGTTTCACCCCTCTTTCCCCGTTGACGTGCGGCACAACGCAAAAATCTTTCGTGAAAAACTCGCTGTTTGGGCAGGTAAGCAGATTTCATGAAGGCCCTGGTGACAGGCGGTGGCGGATTTTTGGGAGGTGCCATTATCAGGCGTCTGCTCGAACGTGGCCACAGCGTTCGTAGCTTTTCCCGAGGAACCTATCCTGAACTTCAATCGCTGGGTGTGGAGCTGTTTCAAGGGAGTCTTGACGACGCAAAGGCAGTAGAAGAGGCCTGCCGTGATTGCGAGGTTGTTTTCCATATTGCGGCCAAGGCGGGCATCTGGGGAGATTACAGCGAATACCATCAGACCAATGTAAGAGGTACAGAGACTGTCATCGCCGGCTGTCGTTCCCTGGGCATCTCACGGCTTGTCTATGCGAGCTCACCGAGTGTGGTGTTCGGCGGGCATGACATGGAGGGATTGGATGAGTCGGTCCCATACCCTCAGCACTACAAGGCAGCTTATCCGGCAACCAAGGCCGCCGGGGAGCGGTTGATTCTCGCCGCTAACGATGATCAGTTGGCCACCGTTTCGCTGCGCCCCCATCTTATCTGGGGACCCGGGGACAACCACCTTGTCCCTGGGATCATTGCCCGTGGGCGCGCGGGCAAACTGCGGAAAATCGGAGACAGCCCGAGATTGGTCGATCATACCTACATTGATAATGCCGCCGAGGCACATATCCTGGCCGCCGATCGATTGTCGCCCGGTTCGCGAATCTCAGGAAGGGTGTTTTTCATTTCACAGGGGCAGCCGCTGCCCCTGTGGGAGTTCATCAACCGCATCCTGAAATCGGCCGGTCTCCCACCCGTGACCCGAACTATCTCTCCTCATCTCGCCTACACCGCCGGCTGGCTGTGCGAGATCGTGTACCGGACACTACGACTCGGGGGAGAGCCTCCTATGACGCGCTTCCTTGCAGAGGAGCTGTCAACCAGACATTGGTTCAACATTACCGCTGCCCGCCAAGAGCTTGGCTACCAGCCCAAGATCAGTACGGAAGAAGGATTTAAGCGGCTCGAGGAATGGCTCAGAAAGGAGGGACACAATGAATATCAACAACAGAGAACCGGGTGACATAAACCACTCACAGCTCATCCGAAAATGCATCAAGTTGGCTGAGCAGGCCGTTCAGAAAGGGAATCACCCCTTCGGGGCATTATTGGTATTGGAGGAGGAGATCATTCTCACCGCAGAAAACACGGCCGTGACTGAGCGCGACTGGACAAGGCACGCGGAGCTGAACCTTATCAGGTTCGCAACGCAGGACCATGACGCTCAAACACTGTCCCACTGTACCCTTTACACGAGTACCGAACCCTGTGCTATGTGTTCGGGTGCAATCTATAGGGTTTCTATTCCCCGTGTGGTATTCGGATGCTCTGCCGAGGCCCTGGGGAAGATAACTGGTCGCGGTCTGGAGGTCACTTCCCGCCAGATCTTCTCAGCAGGCACAAGAACTGTCGAAGTCGTAGGGCCGATCTTAGAGGACGAAGCCGTCGAGGGTCACCGCCGCTTTTGGAAATAGGGCATGCCCGCGAGCTACGGCGCAGCGTTCAGAATCAAGTTTTATCGAACACAGGGTTTGAATCCCCGTGTTCGATAAAAGGGGAGAGCTACCGCTTCTCCCCTTTGGAAACCCCATCGGCTTTGTGCCCGCCTCAAGAGGCGGGGTTTACATTAAATCACACCCTCCTTTCCTCTTTAGGAACCTTGATGAAAGT
>JAPUFX010000175.1 GCA_027293415.1 Candidatus Methylomirabilota bacterium | reverse complement strand
ATCGTCCTGAGCATGGTGGAGGATGGGTGGATCCGGAAAGATCTGGCGTTGGAAGATCCGGTCCGGGCGATCAAGGAAATCTCCCACGACGTCACGTGCAAACGGAAGGTACGGTTGAAACGGGGGGTCGAGCTGAGCGGGGTCGAGGTCCAGCGGGAATATCTGGAGATGGCGCTGGCGTACTACCAGGGGCGAGAAGCGTCGCCGCAGGTGTTGGACATCTTGGAGAAGTGGGGGTGGGTCTTAGAGAAGCTCGAGGAGGACCCGTGGCAGCTCCATCGGCATCTGGATTGGGTGATCAAGATGGAGCTGATCCGGTCGTACATGGAGCGGCGGAAGGTGGGATTCGAGGACCAGCGGATCTCGATGCTGGATCTGCAGTTCCACGATATAAAGAGGAGTAGGGGACTCTACTATCTCATGGCCCGGGAAGATATGGTCGACCGGATGTGCACCGATGAGCAGATCGAAGGAGCGATGGTGGAACCGCCCCAAACGACACGGGCGAAGATCCGGAGTGACTTTATCAGGTACGCCACAGAGCGGAACAAATCCTATGATGTCGGGTGGAGCTATCTCAAGCTCAATGATCGGTACCAGCGGACCATCCTCTGCAAGGATCCGTTTCAGTCAAAGGATGCGAGAGTGGAGGAGATGATCGCCTCCTCTTATTATTGAGGCGGGCGAGGGTGTATCTCGTTCCGGGTGGCCCGGTAGCAGGGACGCCCAATTTTTTTTCCGCCAGTAGTTCGCCGTTCCCTGTTGAGTGTGGGGGTTCTCGGCTGATCGCTCACGGCGAACAACTTACTTCTTGGAAAGGAGCGAAGGGGTGAAAGTCAATGTCCAGGTGCAGGACGTTCTCGCCTACCCTGGTGATGCCCTGATTGTCAATCTCTTTGACGGGGTAAGGAAGCCGGGCGGAGCGACCAGGGCTGTGGACGAAGCTTTGGGTGGTCTGATTTCCCAGGTGATCGCTCAGCGAGAGTTTCAGGGAAAGGCAGGTTCTTCCATACTCCTGCATACCCAGGGGAAGCTCAGGGCCGAGCGGGTGCTCGTCATCGGTCTGGGAAAGCAGGAAGAGTTTGGACTCGAATCAGTCCGCGCTGTCAGCGGGGAAGCATTGAGGGTCCTTCGCCGCCATGGGTGTAGGCGGGTAGGGACGATCCTCCATGGGACAGGGGTGGGGGGTCTCGGAATTGAAGAGACGGCACAAGCCATCACCGAAGGGGCTCTCCTTGGCCTGTATACATTCGACCGGTATAAGAAGAAGGAAGAGGATCGCAAGGCCGTCCAGGAGCTCTCTCTTCTTCTCCGGGAGCGAGAGCAGATGGCCAAGGTCCGCGCATCCGCCGCGACTGGTCAGTTCATTGCCGATGCTGTCAACCTCGCCAGGGATCTGGTGAATGAACCCTCCAATAGTCTGACACCGCAGGTTCTGGCTGCTCGAGCGCGGACCATGGCGAAAGCGCAAAAGCTCACCTGCCAGATTCTGGAAAAGCGGCAGCTTGAGCGGATGAGAATGGGAGCCCTCTTAGCAGTGGCGCAGGGAAGTAGCAGATCGCCAGTGCTGCTTGTCCTCTCTTATCAGGGGAGGAGGGGGAAACAGCCGACCTTGGGATTGGTCGGAAAGGGGATCACTTTCGATTCCGGAGGAATCTCGATCAAGCCGAGTGAGGGGATGGAACAGATGAAGGGGGACATGGCGGGCGGAGCGGCGGTCATCGCAGCAATGGGGGCCATTGCGCGACTCAAGCCGGCCATCAATGTGACTGCCATCGTCCCCGCCTGCGAGAATCTTCCCTCTGGAAGCGCCCTCAAACCTGGAGATGTGGTCCAGTCCATGGATGGGAAGACGATTGAGGTAGTAAACACAGATGCCGAGGGGCGCCTGATTCTGGCCGATGCCCTGTGCTATGCGCGAAAGCTCGGGTGCCACCGATTGGTGGACGCGGCCACACTCACGGGGGCGTGTGTTGTGGCCTTAGGCTCGGTCCGGAGCGGGGCCTTCACCAACAATCAGGAGTGGATGGGTCGGGTACAGTCTGCGGCAGAGGCGGTCGGGGAAAAGATTTGGCATATGCCGATGGATGGGGACTACGACGAACAGATTAAGAGCGATGTGGCTGACATTAGAAATATTGGGGGGCGAAAAGCAGGAGCGATTACCGCGGCCAAATTTCTGGCCCGCTTTGTCGGAGAGATCCCTTGGGTTCATCTGGACATAGCCGGCACGAGCCAGGCCGACAAGGAGAAGGGATATACCCCCAAGGGGGCCACAGGGGTTCCCGTCCGAACCCTGATTCGTCTTGCCCTCGATCTCGCCCAGAGCGGCGGCAAGCCGCTGCGCTAGTAGGCTAGGACGCTTAAAAGCATTCTAGCTTTCCAGCCTTCGAGCGTTCTGGCGGTTAGTTAACTTCGATGGTAACGCAAGTCAGAGTCTTGGTGACGCCAGAGATAGTGCGAATCTTGGACAGAACCACCCGCCCTAGGGCGTCCACGTCGGATGCCTCAACAAAAGCGATAATGTCATAGGGACCGGTCACCGCGTGGGCAATCTTTACGCCGGGGATCTTAATGATGGCCTTTAGGGCGTTCTTGGCTTTGTCTGATGCAGCCTCAATGAGCACAAAGGCGGTCGTTGCTGTCATCCCGTCAACCTCCCTGATTCATTTGTCGTTGGCTTTCCTACCCTGAGGCGGGGTCAATCTCTGTCCGGGCCTCTCGTTCCTCTACCCATGCCCACGATACTCTAATCATCGCGCCCGGTGCAACGGAAATCCGCAAACCCTATCCTTATACGAGCAACTTCATCAAGAGCTGGAGGAGAATGGTTCCGATGGCCAGGGGACAGAGATAACGAATGAGCAAAAACCATGGTCGCCCCAGGCTGGGATATGCACTTCCTTCCATCACTGCCGCTAGGGCCTCCTCGGGGGACCAATACCAGCCGACAAAGACACAGAGGAGGAAACCGCCCACCGTGAGAGCGACATTGCCAAATAGCATGTCCATCAGGTCAAGGAAGCCCATCTGGAGTAAGGGAATGCTGGAGAGGAATGTGGAGGCTCCGGTGCTCAGAGCGGCAGGGATGCCCAGGATAAAGGCTCCCCCGCCGACCAGAAAGCAGGCTTTGTGTCTTGTCCACCCTTTCTCGTCTGTCATGTATGCAACGCAGACCTCCAGGAGTGAGATGGCGGAAGTGAGAGCGGCAACCGCCAGGAGCACGAAGAAGAGACCTCCGAAGAGGCCCCCAAAAGGGATCCGCTGGAATATCGCCGGCAGGACTACGAAGACCAGTTTTGGGCCCGCTGTCGGCTCTGCCCCCCCTACGGAAAAGAGGGCGGGGAAAATGGCGAGCCCAGCCAAGAGAGCGATGACGGTGTCAAAAAGGCTGACGGCTGCGGTGGTGACCACTACGTCCTCGCTCTGAGACAGATAACTCCCGTACGTGATCATCGCTCCCATGCCGAGGCTCAGGGAGAAGAAGGCCTGACCGAGAGCCGCTAAAAATGTGGCTGTGGTCACCTTGGAGAAGTCTGGTTTGAGATAAAAGGCAATGCCCGGCCCTGCCCCTTCGAGAGTGACGGCGCGGAGAACGAGAAGTATAAGCATGAGGAAAAGAATAGGCATCAGAATGAACGTCCACCGCTCAATCCCGCGCCGGATTCCACCCATCACGACGGCCACCGTGAGTGCCATGAACAAGGCGTGGTAGGTGAGGACCGACTGGGAATCGCCGACAAAATGCCCGAATAACCTTCCGGTCTCCCCGGGGTCGGTTAGGTGGGTGAAGGCGCCTGTAACAGCCTTAAGGATATAGGCAAGAGTCCAGCCCGCCACCACCGAATAGTATGAGAGGATAGCAAACCCGGTGATGACACCAAGGACTCCCACGTTCCGCCAAGCGGAGTTCGGGGCCGCCCCCTCGAAGGCGCCTACCGGGTTGCGCCGGGTACGACGACCCAGACTTACCTCAGCCATCATCACCGGCAGTCCGATTAGGAGGACGATTAATAGGTAGATCAAGACAAAAGCAGCCCCGCCGTTCTGCCCCGTGAGATACGGAAAGCGCCAAATATTCCCCAAACCGATTGCCGAGCCCGCAGCGGCCAAAACAAAAGCCGTCCGCGACCCCCACGTTTCTCGTCTTAGGTTTCCCGTATTTGGTTCCATGTACTCTCCGGATTCGTCCCCACCGGTCCGCCGTAGGTTCTTACGGTTCGGCTGAAAAGATTGGCGCGTCGCAGCGGAGGCATCGGTGGCTTACAGAGAGGTAATTCAACGATTTGATGTCCGGGGTGATCTGGGAATC
Organism: Candidatus Methylomirabilota bacterium; assembly: GCA_027293415.1. NCBI lineage: Bacteria > Methylomirabilota (SeqCode) > Candidatus Methylomirabilota bacterium. The sequence continues at coordinate 3,397 of JAPUFX010000175.1, read as the reverse complement.
CACCTGGTCCGAGATTCCCCTTGGGCACGGCAGGCGAGTGGGCTTGGATGTATCAGGTTTCGTCAAGACTGGAACCGCTGGAGTAAATCCTTTGCCTCCTTGTACGCAGGGTCGATCTCGAGGGCCCGCTTGACACAGCGCAAGGCCCCTAGGGCATCTCCCACCTCTCGGAGGCAAATCGCCTTGTTGAGCCAGGCTTGCTTGAGATTGCTGTCAAGCCTAATGGCCTCGTTAAAGCACTCGATCGCTTCCTGGTATCGCCGTTTGTTGAAAAGGCAGAGGCCTTTGTTATTCCACGCGGCCTTCAGGCGCATAGGGTCCTTGAGCTCACGGATGGCCCGGTCAAGATACTGAATGGCGTGGTCATACTCCTGAATGAGACGCATGACCGCTCCAAATTCCAGGGAGACTTCGGCCTCCGTTGCTGGCTTAGCCCCCGGCAGAGTAAGGAGGTGGGGGGCGTGAAAAGAAAAGAGGGGATGCTTTAGCGTGGATGCCTTTAACTGGATCCTCGCGAGATAAGCTCGGATGTCACGAACGGCCAGGAGGGTCGAGAACTCTTCATGGAGGCTATCGGTAACGACCCGGAGAGACAGGTCGCTTATGAATCGGGTGCGAGCGACCTCCCGGAGCCTCTCCCTTTCTCCGTCCGGGATGAATTTCGCATCCATTTCTCGGTCACTCGAGACATAGTTCTGCGCTGAGGAGATCGTAAACGATAAGGCGGCTGGAGAGATGGATAAGAGATTAATGATTGCCTCGATCTCTTCCCCGGGTAGCTTCAGGCGAAACCGATCCTCGAGATAAGAGGCCAAACCCGTAGTCATCGTCTGCGAAGCAAACCGGGAAGAGAGGAAGCGGAACCGGTATGTACCGGGAAGAAACTGGCGGGCCAGATGTAGGAAGTTTGGGAAACCTCGGTTCAGGCGGTATCGATCCAGTCTGCGGGACTTTCCAGAAGCCGGCTGAGAGCTTACGACCCCCTCTTTTTCTAGCCATTGGAGCAGGAAGAGGATATCTTGAGGCGGTTCACCCAGGGCCTGGGTCAGTTCATCGGCGGTGCGTGGTTCGTACGGGAGGAGTTCGAGAAGGATCCGGTTCCGCAGGCCGAGATCAAGGAGTCGCTTGTCCCTGAGGGCGGCGTCCAGACGCTTGATCTCTTGAGCAATGGTGCCGGGGGCTGGACCGCCTCGCCCTTCGAGGACAATAAAGGCCATCGGGCGTTCATGGACCAGGAGGGTCTGAACCCAAAACAGGTTTCTGCCGAGAAAGGCTAGAAAACCGGATCCTGGAGGGAGAGTTGAGGAGACGGCCACCTCCGCCTCGAGCGCCTTGAGGTCCGAGAGACGGTGGTTTTCGGCGAGGTGGGCGGCGATCGTCTCCGGACTCAGGAGGTGTAGGCCTTGCCGGACATCCTCACCCAAGGTCTGATACCAGCTGAGAACCTTGGGACTAAAGGGAGTGCAAGAGAGGAAGAAACCCCGGAGCTTCTTGGTCTTTTTTCGTTCTCGACGGAATCGGCTGAAGAAGCGTTTGACCTCTTCGAGTGCAATTTCCCTGGAGAGGGCGTGGCATTCAATCAGATAGGGCGTGGCATTCTGTCGTTGCCTTCCGCGGATGTCGAGGAGGGAACCTTTCCCGGTTACCCTGAGGTGCGTACGAATGGGGGAGATCCCGACTGCATCGAGGACCTGACGCATCAGGAGTTCAAAGGCCTGCCCCTTTTCACGCCGGGAAGGGGCTAGTACCTTAATCCATATCACGCCCCTGTCCTCCACCTTGAAAGGTATTCAGGTGATGACTTACTTTTGCCCCTCCTATCAATAAGATGGATGAATAACTGTTACTTTTTACTTCACAAAATATACTGCAACTTCCAGGATTAAAAGAGCTTATGTGTCTCGCCACAAACCGAGAGAAGCCTATGGCCGTTCTTCCTAGCATACCGTGAACGGGCGGGTCAAGAGGAACTTTAACGGGGGGGCTAAAGTGGCGTCCGTAAAGTCAGCAGTTTGCGCCGTTGCCACCTCTCCGGTTGCGCATAGGTTACGGGTGGTTGAACGTCCTCTCCATGGACCAGACACTTCTTTGGAAGAAGTGACCCGGTACTGGGGGAGTTTCCCACCGAAGAACTGCTTGGTAAGATCCTTGTAGAGCTTGGTCAAGGTAATCGTACACGTCCCTGACCTTCCCCCGAAATTTGTTACCGTTGCCACATAACAAAACTATGATTTTCTGCCTGTTCAACCTACACCTAGTCTCTTACGGTTTCGGAGTGGGCGAGGCCTGGAATGGCCGGGAAAAGGGCGAGGAAGGCAGCCAACAGAAAAACCCCCGCAGCTTGCGCCACGGAGGTTCTGTTGGTCTCCTTTGGATGAGTGTTTACCCCGGATCCATGGATGAAACCACCCCGGGGCTAGCTGTTCAACGCCCTTCCAAACGAGAGTCCGTCTTTCGCTGTTCTACTAGGCACGTCCGGTCAGCCGCCTCCTCTGAGGGAATTCGTTGACAGGCGAAGAGGGCTTTGATACTCAGATAAACACAACTATGCAAGAGGTCGAGGGGCCCCAAGGATGTGCCACTCGACAAGGCCGAGACGCCTCAAGGAGGATGAGGTTCCTTCTTGAGGTTTTTATTTTGAAGGTCTGAAATATGCAAACTAAATTGCCTTGCAAGCCCATTCCAGGAGGTGCTTGGGTGGAACAGGGGTAGGTATAGCTCGTAGCCCACTTCCGGTACGATAGACAGCGGCAACCCAAACTCCTCGGGAATGAGCATGGCCCGAAGGGCGTTCTTGCTCTTAATAGGGGTCATAACAAGAAATGGTCCATGTATACAATAACTACATATTGACAGGTGGTTTCTCATAGGTTAGCTTTTCAGTTCCTGGGGGGACACTGCAGGCTGTCGCGTGGGTAATCCCTGGATGGGGGGAGCGAATAGCCCCCCGAGGTAGTAGTAAATTGTTTACCGGGGTGACCATAGCCCCCTGCCCACCGGAATGCACAATCGGAGGCGCAATACCCATTCAGACGCCGTCTCAGGCGGAGCACGTCCTGGCAGGGCGTTTTACTTTTTAGGAGTAAGGTTGCCGGTCTCATGCGGGCCGGTGCATTCCGGGCCGCCGTTCTCATGTTAGGAGGGCCTACCGATGGAAGAGCAGGAAATAGAGCTGATTGATTACCTGAATGTCGTCTGGAAGCGGAAAGGTCTCATTATCGGTGGAACTCTAGTTGTGGCTGCAGCGGCGCTTGTAGTGAGCCTGTCAATGCCCAAATTATATGAGGTCTCCCACACGTTGAAAATTGGGCAGTATGCAAGCGAGACGCGTGAAGACGTCATGCAACACCTGGGGGATCACAGGTTCCTGGAGAACGCAATGGCCAAACTCAACTTG